>JAYUXX010000024.1:0-2361 GCA_043752765.1 Saprospiraceae bacterium
GAAGTAAATCCATATATCCTTCTGTTCGATACGTTTGGTGGGTCAGGGTATGATATTGCCTGTGCTGATGCCGATGGACCCGTATTGTATCAATTCCTGGAAGATGAGCTTCATATAGATGGAGCCGATTTTGATCCTTCCTTTAAAAAACAACTCTATCTCGTCTATCTCGGTCGCAAACAAAACAGTCGAGATGCTCTGAAACGATATCATCAATCGAAGGCAAGTCTGAATGGTTCTGTTGACAAAGTTTCACGTCTTACTGAAAGTATAAACACTGCTTCTACGCTAAAAGAATTCGAAACTTTGGTTCGCCAACACGAAACCCTTGTGTCGGAAATCATTGGCTTGCCTACAGTACAGAGCCACGAATTTTCTGATTATTGGGGTTGTGTCAAATCATTGGGAGCGTGGGGAGGCGATTTTGTCCTGGCTACTTCGGAGAAGAGCGAGGAGGAGACTAAAAGCTATTTCAAATCCAAAGGGCTTGAAGTCATCTTCAAGTATGATGAGCTTATTTTGAGCTAATTTTTCCAAAACCGTTTTGATTAATTTTTTTTTGTCGACTATGGAATTAAACTCCATGTGGCTGATCTTTTGTGTTTTGGAGTTATTGCTTCGTATAAATCAGTTTGGTGATCATAACGCCTACCGTATCCATCGATTCCAGATTATTTTGGGCAATAAAGACATCAGCATAGTCAGTCAATTCATCACCAAGCGAACATTCATGAGACGAAAAGCTGTAAGCTGTATTTGGAAAGATGGCATTCGGACCGGGAATCGCAAATTCAGTCAAAACACAAACTTCAAATTCGCTTGTGTTGGGATTGAATTGTAACAACTTACTGTCTTCGAGGGCCGCAATTACGATTTCTTTGTCTTCAAGGGTATAGGTGACGGTTGTATCCAATAACTCCTCTTCCAATTGAATGATTAAATGAATCATATTCTCACTCACTAGAGTAACTTCCTTAACATCAAAAAAACTTTGAATAAATTCTACAATAAAGCTTTCAGTGGAATCCAGATTGGTTTTAAATGAACCAACGATTGGATTGACCACCTGATACGTTGACGGCGAAGTCATCTCATAAAGAGCATTTGGCCCCCGTTGTACATGAGAAAAAAGATATCTCTCTGGAAATGATGTTTCATCCTTCCCACAAGCGAAAAGAAATAAAATAAAAGGAAGAAGCAATGCTTTTTTCATGAACCCTGTTAGTTTTATATGCGAGAATGAGCGGGTATTAATGTTGTTCAGAAAGGGTTATTTTTCTGCAATGATATATAAATTCGACCGGCAAATTCCCTAATCGCTTCATGACACATTCATCAAAAACTTTGACGAATTTTTTGAAATTAAATTTGGTCAATAATACCTGGCTGAAATATGCACCATCTTTAAGTAATTCATAGGAGGAGTTAATAATCTCATCACTTACTTCTTTGGAAAAAAACGAAAATGGAATAGAGGATATAAATCCATCTACAGGTTGGTGGATGTAATCCTTGAGGGTTTCAGCGCCGGCATTGATGATAATGAGCCTTTTGTCCATTATAGCAGTTCTTACATATTCACAAAATTCTTCATTGACTTCAAATGCATATACCCGTGATGAAGGAGAAATCGTTTTGAGAATCTCAAGGGTAATGTTCCCATGCCCCATTCCAAATTCGACGATAATTTTATTCTCCTCTTCGGGGAGGTGAGCACAGATTTCTAATTCAACCTCGCGGCTGGTCTGGCCCACGGCTCCAGTGGTGAGTATGTTTTTGATGTATTGAAAAGAGGTGTTGAGTTTTTTCCCCATTTTATCTGATATTATGTATTGGTGATTCCTGAAATTCTTCGAACCGGATCATCGCATTAAAGATCTTAAAAGAATCAAATTTATTAACATCATCAATCCTGATAGGCTTCGGAATGATCATCCTCGAAGTTACCAGTCTTTTCCAGGTTGTACCGGCTAACAAAGGTAGCGATGGCGTATACCATCTTTCATTTTTTCGGAAAGCAATATTTGCTATGGAAGAGTCTGTGATAAGACCATTTTTCGAAATGAGAATATCATCGCAATCCTCTCTCTGATCATACATTGTTTCAATAAATGCCCGATCGTCATATTTATAGCGGTAGTCTAACTGAGGATTCATTTTCACCACTTTCAGGGTTTTAATGCTCTTTGGTGTGTATTGAAAAAAGTGAGTAGAAAAATGATGCAAATTGTACAGGATACGACATCGAACCAGAGCTGAATGAAAATTTGGTGGAATGTCAAGGCAGGCTGCCAGGTCCCACGAGTGTGTGTGGGCAGGGAAAAAATATTTCATAGTTGCAGATACTCTGCGCTGGTGCCA
>JAYUXX010000025.1:0-2355 GCA_043752765.1 Saprospiraceae bacterium
GCTAGATGAGAACCTAAAAGCTAAAAAGTGGCAAATGGATGATAAATTCAGGATTTCTGACCTTGGGGATGGTCCACTACCCTGGTTTAGCTGATTCGGAGTACTTATGCAAAATGCCTATTATTGTGTCCTCAAACCACACTTAAAAATCACATTACTATGGATCAGGATCTCAGTATGTTATCGTCGGAAGAAGTAACCCAAATGAAGGAGGCCTATGCTTACATCACAGTGCTAATTGCAGGCGCCGATGGCAAAATCGACCCAAATGAACTCTCCTGGGCAGAAAAAATCACGCAGATTCGCACATTTGCCGGAGATGAGCGGTTGAAGATTTTCCATACGGAAGTCAATGACTCAGTCGCTGCACGAATTAAACACCTCGTCTCCGAATTACCCTCCGATGTAGCTGCCAGAAATGATATCATTTCATCCAAACTTTCATTGTTGAATCCGATCCTTGCCTCTCTGGATCCTTCCCTTGGGCACGACTTATATAAGGGTTATGTCAGTTTTGCTGAACGAATTGCCAAAGCTTCCGGTGGCGTTTTATCTTTTTTCACAATCGGACCTGAAGAAAAAAAGTGGGTTGGACTTAAGATGCTTACTCCCATCGTTTATAAGTCGGACGAGGAGGAATAGTGAAGAGTATTACACCCATTTGATCGAGTGATTTTGTGATGGTGTGATTTTGTGATGGAGTGATCTTGCGCATTTAAATTGGCCCTGGGTCAATATTTGTTGGTCGTCGTTTCTTTCCTTCATCCTTCATAATTCCTTCATCATCGCCTGACATGTCGAAGGGGAAGAAAAATTCGTTATGATTCCATAGAATTCTCCATCAGCGTCTGTGTTTGATCCTGGTTACCTGACTGAATTATGAATTTAACTTGCTTGTCTGTTATTATTTTAATGATGCGTGTCATTGAGGCACCACCATTTTCTAGTCAAATCGTTCATGCAATGCCAGATCATGGTTTGTGGAGCATTGAGTTAAAAAAATATGTTTCTGAGGATGGAAAAGTAAATTATGCAGCATGGTCTAAATCCACTTCGGGCATTGAGAAATATTTAAAGCAGCTTTCAACTTACACTCCAGGGAAAGATTGGACGCGCGATGAGCAATTAGCCTACTGGATTAATTCTTACAATGCATTTACCATTAAGCTGATTCTTAATCACTACCCTATTCAATCTATAAAGGATCTGAATGGTGGGAAGCCCTGGGATGAGTTTTGGATAAACCTTGGGGATAAAACCTATTCACTCAACCAGATTGAGAATTTAATCATACGGCCTAAGTTTATGGATCCCAAGATCCACTTCGCATTAAACTGTGCTGCCAGGTCATGTCCTCCACTTTTGAATACGGCTTATTTGCCGGAAACACTGGAAAAGCAATTAATCTTAAGTACCCGAAAGTTTATCAATAACAGGTCTTACACAACTTATAGCAATGGAGTTTTTAACATTTCCCAAATTTTTAAATGGTATGCAGAAGACTTTCAGCCTGATGTCTCTTCCTACATAGGAAAATATATAGATACGCAATGTATTCCCGGCGCAAAAATAGAATACATCACTTATGATTGGTCGCTAAACAAGCAATAAGCCTGGGCTTTTAAATTCAGGAATTGCGGTTGACACAATTAAGATCTACGAAGGCTTGTTGTAAACGCTCAACAAAAACTTTTTCGCCAGCCCTTAACCAAACACGAGGATCATAAAACTTTTTATTGGGTTTATCATCTCCATCCGGATTACCGATCTGGCCTTGCAGATATCCTTCATTCTTTTTATAATAATGACGCACCCCATCCCAGAAAGCCCATTGCATATCAGTGTCTATATTCATCTTGACAGCACCATAACTGATTGCTTCACGAATCTCTTCCTGACTGCTTCCTGAACCTCCATGAAAAACAAAATTGACAGGATTATTACCTGTGTTGTGTTTTGCACGAATATGGTCTTGCGAGTTTTTTAAAATAACTGGTTTTAAACTAACATTTCCTGGTTTGTAGACTCCATGTACATTTCCAAATGCAGCAGCCACTGTAAAATTTGGACTTATTTCTTTCAAAGTTTCGTAAGCATACGACACTTCTTCAGGCTGGGTATATAATTTGGAATTATCAATTCCTGTATTGTCAACACCATCTTCTTCGCCACCTGTAACCCCTAGTTCTATTTCAAGCGTGATGCCCATTGCATTCATTCGTTTGAAATACGCGGCGCATATATCAATATTTTCATGAAGAGGCTCTTCAGATAAATCCAGCATGTGAGAGCTGTACAATGGATATTTGTGTTTTTCAAAATAAGATTCCTGATAGTCTAACATTCCGTCCATCC
>JAYUXX010000026.1:0-2355 GCA_043752765.1 Saprospiraceae bacterium
CTATGTACGCAACAATGCACGGACACGTATGGGGCTTGCGAAAGGAACTTCGAATAAGGATGTCCTGGATAAAGTATTCAATGATTACGTAAATGAAAAAGCACTTTATTTTGAAGAAAAGAATCTGGTCAATAAGTATCCCGAATTCAAAGCGCTGATGCGGGAATATGAAGAAGGAATTATGCTTTTTGAAGCAACTAAAATTAATGTGTGGGATAAAGCGAGCAAGGATACCACAGGCCTTCAGGCATATCATGTTAATCACAGAATGAATTATATGTGGGAAGAAAGAGTTGAAGTTGCAACGGTTACACTGGATTCAGCTTCGCGAACAAAACTCCCTATCATCCAAAAGTGGGCATTGAAAAAGCCACTTACAGTTGTGGCTGCTAAAGCTGCAAAAAAAGGAATTCCTGTTCAAATTACAAGACGTGTTTATCAGAAAGAAGAAGAACTTCCGAATGGACTTACATGGGCTGCAGGTCAGAAAGCAAATTTGCCGGATGGCAGTGGTTTTGTAAAAATTGAAAAGGTTATTGCTCCTCAACCAAAATCAATTGAAGAAGCACGGGGTTATATTATTGCCGATTACCAGGATCAATTAGAAAAAGAATGGGTTGCCTCCCTCCAGAAAAAATATCCGGTGCAGGTAGATGAAATGGTGCTTAAATCATTGATAAAAAAATAATTCCTTCTGACTGAGTGTGGAAAATGGATCTAAGGTTATCTTTTTGGCATTGCATGATTCCCATTGCAGCAATTGTTTCTTGTAATGAATCGATAACCTCAGTCAATGCACCAAAACAGGATCTGCTTGCTCAGGTTTTTGATTACAAACTTTATTTTGAAGATATCAAAGATCTGATACAAGGGTATTCAAATGCTGATGACAGCATCCAGCAGGTCAGAACTTTGACAGAACACTGGGTGAGAGACAGATTGATATTGGTTGAAGCAGAAAAGAATTTTCCAAAAGAAGCTAACCTGAATAAATTACTTGAAGATTACAGGCAATCGCTTTTACGTCATTCTTTTGAACAGCGTACCATTGAAGAGCGATTAGATACAGTGATTACTGAAAATGATCTGCAGCGATATTACGAATCAAACAAAGAACAACACCGACTTGAAAGTGGTATCCTTCGGGGTTACTATTTTAAATTCAGTAAGCCGCAAAACCGGGCCGATAATCTTTTGACATGGTGGAGGACCTTTCCGGAAAAGCATTATCAGGATGTAATCTCGTATGCAGCGAAACGGGCCAAAACGAACTGGGCAGATAGTTCACAATGGCATGAAATGCACATGGTAATACAGCTTTTCCCTGAAGGAACACTTTCACCCTCCGCTATACGTTCTAATCGGGGTATAATTAAGGAGGACAGGGATTACATACATCTTTTATTCCCCCTGGAAGTTTATTACGAAAGAGACATTGCTCCTTTATCTAGGGTTCGCCCTCAGGCGGCAAGGTATATTATTCACCAACGGGAACTGGAATTACTCGAACGTATCAAAAAAGAGATCTACGACCGGGACATTCAAAATGATCAGGTAAAAATATTTACAGAATGAAGAATTTAATTTTAAGAAGCCTTGTGGCTTTCGCAATATTTTCCGGCATTCCGTCACTGAAAGCTCAGGACACTGTGATTCTGGACAAGATCCTGGCAAAGATTGGAAGTGAAGTTATCTTTCATTCCGATGTTGAAGAACAAATGGCTATGATGCGAGAGCGGAAAGGAGGAACCCCAGCTTCATCTGAGCGTTGCCTTATTCTCGAAAGTCTCATCGCCCAGGCTATGCTAGTACATTATGCGAGAATCGACAGCGTTGAGGTGACTGACGAAGAAGTAGAAGCCGAAATGGATCAACGAATGAACCAGATCCTCGCCATGATGAACAATGATCGTAAGATGTTCCAGGAAGTATACGGTCAGACGGTAAGTGAAATGCGCGGACAAGTGAAGGATGATATGTTACGAAAATTATTGGGCGATCGTATGCAGCAGCAAATCATAAATAGTGTAGAGGTTACTCCATCCGAGGTGCTTGCATATTATAATCAGATACCTGAAGATAGTCTGCCTTACTTCAATGCAGAAGTAGAAATTGCCGAAATTATCATCTCCCCTCAAATAAATACGGAAGAGCGGGAAAAGGCACTTCTGAAAATTAATGATGTTAAAAGACAACTTGCAGAGGGTGCTGAGTTTGCGGAACTCGCACGGAAATATTCAGATGACGGGAGTGGAAGAGAGGGTGGCGATTTAGGTTGGACCGCAAGGGGGAATTTTGTGCCTGAATTTGAAGCTGCCGCATTTCAACTAGAGAAAGGAAAATTATCTGAGGTGA
>JAYUXX010000027.1:0-2354 GCA_043752765.1 Saprospiraceae bacterium
GGGTTTGATAGAAATAGTCAGGCACTGTCGATAAGCGAACGAACATTGTATCGTCAGGAGCATATCGGACCTTTGTTTAATGCACTGCATACCTGGGCAAAAAAGAAATCCCTTCACGTAGTTCCCAAGAGTTCAATTGGAAAAGCGGATCCTGCAAAGCGCATGATATCAATCCGACTCAATGGCTGAAGAATACATTGGATCAAATTGCAGACACGAAATTGTCTAATCTGGAATCGCTTTTGCCATCAGCCAAGATGTAGTTGCTCGGAGGGATACGATATAATAATTAACTTCCGACGGATTTGCAATGTGAATTGCAATTTGTATGTCAACCTGATAAAGTGTTTGCACATCCCTGATAGCATCTATTGCTTTAGTAAACAAGGCACTATTCCGATCTCAGTTAAGTGACCATAATGCATCGTTCTCCATCTGGGATACTAATATGCCCCGATTCGTTTCGTTACCAACCTGGATAAATTCCGGAAGCAAATCTTCTTCCGTAAGTTTATTTAGTGTTGAAAAAATATAATTGTATAGTGAATCCTGAAGTATTGGCAAGTTGTTGAGTACAGAGGTCCAGGCAAAGGGAGCTACTTGTTTAGAAGGATCGGCCCAATTATCAGAAAGATGAAAATCAAGCAGCACTTTCATACCCTGCATCTTCGCGCGAAAGATAGATAATTTTACATCTTCAAAATCACTGTAGCGGTTCCTATCGTTCAAGGCATCATACCATGATAGTGTGTGCCATAAGCGAAGACGAACCAGGTTCGCTCCATGATCTTTGAATATCTGGAAAGGATCTGTTGAAACACCATTTACCTTATAATCTGCTCCACAATCTTCCATCTCGTTGACATAGGAAAGATCGGCCCCAAAATAAAAAGATTGAGATTTAGCCTCTATTGTGAGAATTAAACATGCAATTGTAATTACAAACTCAATCCGTTTAAAGTTGAAATTCATTATTTATTTTTCCTGCATTAAAGTGCAAATGATAAGCCTACGATCCAATAAGATTGTACGGGATTATCGGTTCTGCCGGCCGCCAAAGCTTCTTGTTCATTCCCTCTCAATACAAAGTCAAGTCCAATACCAATTCCTTTCCGTGCAGTTGTAAAGCCATTGACCCATGTCCAGTTTGAAAGATCTGTATTTTCATAACTTAGGAAAGCTGATAAATTTGATTTCCAGGCTATTCCTTTCGTGATTTGTTTTTTGTAATCTGCCAACATTTTTGCCCCAAGTGAACTTTGATAATCAAAATCACCGCGTGAGAAAATAAAGTTATAGTTTAATGGATGGAGTACAACCACTAAATCTACCAATGGCGTCCAGGTGACACCGACTCCCAAATCAAAATATCCCGGATTATTAAGCTTGTCATCCATCACAGAAGTCCTGTATTCTCCAAGCCCGGACAGGGCAAATTTTTCACTTAATTTATAACCCAATAAGCTGCTGGCACTAAATGCATCAGCGGAGACATTAAAATCCTTACTGTCTGCAGGATCGTCCCTGTCATTGAATTTTATCCAGCCAAGGGCGAGGTTGGCATTGTTTCTCCAGAAATATTTTCGCTGTTGCAAATTGGCAAATGCATTTGTAGCAATACCAATATTAATAGCCGTAGTGTTTGGGCTGGATTTAGATAACCATTCACTAAAACTGGCAAAGCCGAGACCTGCATTTCCAAAGCCACCCACATCCCATCTGGGGTAGGGAGTAGTTTGTTCTGTCAATGTAGCGATCTCCGATTTTAATGTGTTTACCTGAAGAGTTAATTCATTCAGAGCAGGTTCGACGATAGCCAATTCCGCTTCTTTGGCAACTTTTCTGGCAAGCAATTCCGCCTCAGTCTGGGCAGTCAGATAGGAACATACAACGGTGAATAGGATAGAGAAAAGTAGTTTCATTTTGGAATTTGATTTGTCTTTGATCAAAGGTAAAAACTAAAATGTGATGGTCATTTCGGCTAACACTCAGAGGCCTCTGGATGTTCAAATTGCGAGAAGATCACTTGGCCGACAATCAGTGACCCGCGGATTGTTGCATTGAATAAGGTCGCTTCGACTGACGCTCTGCGACCCGCGGATTTTTTACTTGGACACTGTTAAATTAATAGGTGGAATTTGACATTGAACATTAAGCTGTTGTCATTGCAGAAAACTGTTGGTCGTTGAGCGTTTTCTATGACATACACAAATTGTATTGATAATTTTTTTGATACATAACTCCATCTCGTACTATCGCAAATATTCTATGTACGATTTTGTTCCTTACTGCATTTAACACTAACATCTTATTTTTTCCTTGGGCCACTTTTCGAAGATAAAAGTCTTTTAGTT
>JAYUXX010000028.1:0-5826 GCA_043752765.1 Saprospiraceae bacterium
CATTCGTAGCTGCTTGTTCCGGAGTTTGTCTGATGACGATATCGTGATGAAATAACATCGTGAGTCCGATAATCAAACCCAATACAATCTGTCCGAATAATTTAAATTTAGCTTTCAGACCTTGTTTGTTCTTTTTGAAAATCTTGATGTAATCATCTACAAATCCAATCGCGCCCATCCACACGGTAGTGAGCAACATAATCAGGATGTATACATTATCAAGACGTGCGAGTAAAAGACATGGCACAAGAATTGCAAGGAGTATAATGAGGCCGCCCATTGTAGGAGTACCTTGTTTTTCCATCTGACCCTGAAGACCAAGATCTCTCACCGTCTCACCTATCTGCAATCGTTTCAAAGAACGTATGATCCTGTTGCCGAGTAACAGGGATATGAATAACGATAACATGATGCCCAGACCCATCCTGAAACTGATAAACCGGAATAAGCCTGCACCCGGCAGATCAAATTCTTTATCCAGATATTCAAAAAGGTAGTAGAGCATTAACTTTTAATTCATTACATCATTTTTCATATTACATTCTCACTAGTCATTTCCTGCATCGTTCATTTTGAACATATGCTTCAAAGCTTTGCTTTGAAATGCAGATGCTAGCGGGTGGCCGGAAGATCTTTATCTCGCCTGGATTCACCCGCTGCAACTGCTAAAACCAACCTGAGAATGATAATAGAACCTATCTTATATATCATTTAGGCTAGCGCTTCCGCCAGCACTTTTTTATCATCAAATGGATAGCGTTGACCGTTTATTTCCTGATATTTCTCATGACCCTTTCCGGCCACCAGAATAATATCTCCTGAATCTGCTATCATCACTCCTGTTCGAATAGCTTCCTTTCGATCAGCTATTCGCAATACTTTGTTTTGTTTCTCTTTCACAACACCTTCCCACATTTGATCTAAGATCAGATCCGGATTTTCAGTGCGTGGATTATCTGATGTCAATATCACCTGGTCAGCATACATCACCGCGATGCGTGCCATCTCTGGCCGTTTTGTTTTGTCACGATCACCACCACATCCTACGATGCAGATGATGCGTGATCCTTGTTTTCTAATCTGGAGTAGAGTGCTCAGGACATTTTCCAGTGCGTCCGGAGTATGTGCGTAGTCAACAACTGCGGACACCTGCTTACTTCCCGTCACAAGGTCAAAGCGACCTTCTGCCGGTTTCAATTTGCTTAATACCGTTAGTATCTGTTCCTCCTCTTCACCCAGCAATATGGCAGTACCATAAATCGCCAGAAGATTCGAAGCATTAAACTTTCCTACTAACCGCACATGAAGGGGGACACCATTCAATTCAAGTTGTAAGCCATCAATTCGGTTTTCAATCACACGGGCTCTGAAGTCAGCAATTTTGGTAAGACTGTAATTTGAGACCTTAGCAACAGTATTCTGTACCATGACTTCAGCGTGCTTATCATCCGAATTGATTAAGGCAAAGGCCTGAGCACTCAATCCATCGAAAAATATTTTTTTAGCTTTTATGTATGATGCAAAGTCACCGTGATAATCAAGGTGATCATGCGTAATATTTGTAAAAACAGCTCCATCCCATTCGATACCCTCTACCCTCTTTTGGTCGAGCGCATGACTACTCACTTCCATAAAAACATGTGAACAACCCGCCTCAACCATCCGTGATAATGTTTCCTGTATCGTAACCGGATCAGGTGTTGTATACCCCGTTGGTTCAATCGCATCTCCTATCCTGTTCTCTATGGTTGATATCAACCCACACCTGTAATCAAACTCTGAGAAGAGATTGTACAAAAGTGTAGCAATCGTTGTCTTCCCATTTGTACCCGTCACACCCACCATCACTAATTCTCTTGATGGATGTTCGTAAAAAGCCGACGCAATATTGGCTAAGGCAGAAGAAGAATTTTCAACAAGTATTACACATATATTATCTCGACGTTGATTATCAATCTCTTCGACGATCACACATATAGCTCCACGATCAATCGCTATGTCAATGAACTTATGGCCATCCGTCATCTTTCCTCTTACTGCTACAAAGACTGACCCCGGCACTACTTTCCTTGAATCGAAGCAGATCATTTCTACTTCCTGATTCACATCACCTCGTATTTGCTTCACCGGTATGTTGACGATCAACTCTTTGATTGTCGATATCATCCCAGTGTTAAATAAATTGTTGATCCCTTGATTATCGGTTGACCTGACTGGATCGACTGCCCTTTGACACGACCTACACCATCATACCGAACATGTACTCCTCTGTTTTCAAGCAGGTATATTGCATCCCTGATTCCCATTCCATATAATTCAGGTATCATATTCTTGTCAAGGATATTTCTTACCTCCATTTCCATTTCATCTCCACTCGCTAGTCTCGCCCACTCTCCATCTCCCTCTACATGCGTTTCAAGTGATAATGCATCAATGATTTCATTCAACTCATCTTTCTCAGACCATCCTGCCAAACGCACACCCGCCATCGTCATCTGTGTATCCGGCAATATTGTTTTCGCCAGCAATTCTCTGTTGACACCCATACATCTGTCAGCAATTTTCCTGAAAATCGGGAGTGCTGCTGTAGACCCATAAAATCCACCAACCACAGGATCATACACCATTACAAGACAACTATACTTTGGCTTATCCGAAGGAAAGTATCCCGCAAAAGATGCCATATACTGCTTGCGTGGACTGTTAGGATCATAATAATCCGTACGCGCGGTTCCTGTCTTTCCAGAGAACATATAATGCTCCGGCTTGTAATCTTTTGCCGTTCCTCTTTCCACTACTCCAAGAAGTAATTCCTGTGCTTGCTCAATCGTAGAAGTAGAAGCAATACTTGACTCTACTACTTGTGGCTTAAATCTTTTGATCGTTCTTCCTTCTTTGATAATCTCCGATACGATATATGGCTTCATCATTTTACCATCATTCGCCACAGCATTGTACAATCTCAAAATTTGAAGCGGTGTCATTCTGCATTCATAACCTGTAGCCATCCAGGGCAATGTTGTTCCACTCCATCTGTCTTCTTTGACAGCTGGATTTTTTATCATCGGTTCACCTTCACCATCCAACTCTATACCTGTGAGTTCATGAAGATGCATCTCTCTTATTCGTTTTGCGAATTGCCCTGCCTTGCCATCATGTCCGTAGAAATTCTGCACTAATCTTGCAATTCCCACATTCGAAGATGTTTCAAAAGCCTCTCTCAATGTGCTTGCATGTATACCATGAAGTTTTGAATCCTTCATTGTTTGATTAAAGAATTTTCCAGAACCTCCACCCAAATCAACAGGTGTTTCTAATTCGGCTCCTCCATCTTCAAGCAGTGCCATTACACTTGCAAGTTTGAATGTCGAACCAGGCTCAGCAGAAAATCCTACTGCGTAATTATAATCTTCATCATATCCAGCTTCATGTCCACCTCCAAGATTTGCTATCGCTAGGATGGCTCCTGTTTCAACATCCATTACAATGGCTGTTCCTTTGATACCATGACTTTTTTCAAGTCCCTCAAGTAGAGCGTACTCTGCGATGTCCTGAATTTCCGGATCAATCGTTGTCACTACGTCGGCGCCTCTTTCGCCTTCGAGGTCGTCAAGATCCTGAACAGGGATCCATGCTCCACCCGTAACCCGCTGCATGAGTCGTTGTCCTTCTTCTCCTTTGAGATAAGAATCAAATGTTCCCTCAAGTCCTATGAGTTGTGCATTTTCTCTATCCAGACCAAGTGTTCGGCTGGCTAACAATTTATAAGGCTTCACACGTACATGCTGACGGTCTACAATAAGCCCACCTTTATTTTTGCCTAACCGGAAAATTGGAAAGGTTTTGATTCGTTCAAGGTCACGGATGCTGATATTTTTTGCAAGCAGCGCATACCGATCTCCTCTTCTTCTCTTTTGTATAAGCCAATCACGCATTTGTGTTTTGCTAACTGACCGATCAACATAAGTTGACAAATAGTAAGCCAGGCTATCCACATTGGATCTGAAAATATCTTCACGTAATCCTTCAGCTTTAAAATCAATATGCAGATCAAAAAACGGAAGTGAAGTTGTCATCAGACTCCCATCTGCTGCAAGTATATCGCCCCGATCTGCAATGATGGGTACATATTTGAGATACAAACTGTCACCCATATTTCTCCATTGGTCCCCTTCGACAATGGAAATCTTTGCAGCTTTATAAAACAACAGGCACGCCACCCCAACCATCGCTAATGCGACGATATAAACCCTGATCAATAATTCTTTTTTAGCGTCTTTCATCGGGAGGATGATGTCATTATCTGATGACGACCGGGTTTTGGGTTAGGAAATGTAAATCCTGCTCTGCGACACTGCGCTCGATCATCGTAGGCGTTGACTGATACATCAGATCACTTTTGATCGTCATAAATCTCCATCGCTGTTCTCTCAATTCATGTTGTAATGTTTGTACACGTCTTACATTGCGTTCGGCGAAATGAACATTACCGATATAGATTACTCCTAATCCACACAGGAAGTAGAGAAAAGGAAGATTCTTATAGATCATCTTTGTTCCCAACAGCCGATACAATGATTTCTTTATCAATTAATATTTATGATTTTAGATTTTTACTGACAACTGACCACTCACAACTCACTTTTTCTCCGCAACTCTCAACTTTGCACTACGCGACCTTGGATTCTGTTTTTGTTCTTCTGCTTCGGGCTCTAATGGATTCTTCGTTATCACTTTCCATCCGATTTCCCGCTTTCCAAAAAGATCAGTTTCTGCTTCACCTTCAAAATTTCCATTCTTGAAAAACCGCTTGACAAGCCGGTCTTCTAATGAATGGTATGAGATCACAGCAACTCTTCCAGTTGGTTTCAAAACTTTTTGGGCTCCTGTCAGCAATTCTTTCAGAGCACCCATCTCATCATTGATCTCGATTCGTAAAGCCTGAAATAATTGCGACAGATAGCGCATCTTTTGGCCTTTAATGACTTGTTCGGCAATGCCGACTAATTGACCTGTTGTTGAAATCGGTGTGGCATTTCTTGCCTGCACAATTACTTGTGCAAGGGTTCGTGAGTTTGTCACTTCGCCGTATTTCGAAAACATGTCCTGCAACTCATCTGCTTTAAATTCATTAAGCACATCAGCTGCGGTTAGTTTTTGCTGCCTGTTCATCCGCATATCCAGTGCTTCGTCATATCTGTATGAAAACCCTCTGACAGGATCATCAAACTGATGCGATGAAACTCCGAGATCTGCGAGAATTCCGTCGACCTTACCTTCTATTCCGTAATATTTCATCCATTGAAGGATGTATCGGAAATTGGAAACGATCAGCGTCACGCGATCATCGCCCCACAGGTTTGCTACTGCATCTTCATCCTGGTCAAAAACAAACAGGTGACCTTTGTCATCCAGCCGGTTTGTAATCTCTCTTGCATGTCCGCCACCACCGAAAGTGACATCCACATATATTCCATCCGGTTTGATTGCCAATCCATCAATCGATGGACCAAGTAAGACCGGAATGTGATATTCACTCATCAGACCCTTTGGTCTTCATATGCGCGATCTTCTGCGCTAAAGCCGATAAGTCATCGGGCTCTTTGTTGACTATATCCTTGTAAGTATCTGCATTCCATATTTCGAGATACTCACCTACAGCGGTGAGGATCAGCGTTCGGTCGATACCTGCGTATTCGAGTAGAATCTTTGGAAGTAGTATTCGGTCAGCCTTATCAGGTGTGAATTCGGTAGCACCTCTATAGAAGTACCTCTTAAACTGCCTGACTTCGGGTAGATATTCATTGAGGCCCTGAACTTCTTTGA
>JAYUXX010000029.1:0-13289 GCA_043752765.1 Saprospiraceae bacterium
GGGCGCAAGTTAGTCTCGTCAATATAGCGTATACTTCTGCGGGAAATTTGAATGTAGATTTTACTATTCTGCAGGGGTTACAAAACGGATCGAATGTTCTTTGGAATGCGCAATTCAATACCCGACTGAATAAATCGTTGATACTTACGCTTCAGTACAATGGCCGAAATACAGGAGATGTAAAAACCATTCATACGGGAACCGCGCAAGTCAGGGCTACCTTTTAAAAGATGCTGAAACGTCTTTCCATAACAATAAAATGCAGGGAAGTTTGAATGAGACAATGCTATCAAAATCCAGAAAAAAATTTGCTTTTGATGCTGTCAAATGAAACAATTTGAGGGTAATGGGGCTTTTCATACATTTACTCTACCAGAAAACATTTCAAAGGATCGATGAGGAATAACGAAGAGGGAAAGTTTGGAGTATATCTCAAATCTAAAGATTTTAAATACACCCTGATAGCTGTGTTGCTATTCCTGGGCATATTTACGCTTTTTACATTTTTATGGCTGAGGATGTATACGCACCATGGCCAGGAACTTGAATTGCCGGATTATACTGGATTTCAGTATGAGGACGCAGCTAAAGATGCCCGGAAGAAAAAATTCAAGATGAGTGTGCTTGATTCTATCCATGTATTAGGAAAACCCGGTGGAGAAATATTGAAACAAGACCCGGCTCCTAAATCTCTGGTAAAACAGAAACGAATGATTTATGTGACTATCACCAAAAGAAGTCCTGATAAAATTATGTCAGGCAGACTGCCAGAAATGTATGGAAAGAATTATGCCCGAAAGCAACGTGAGCTTGCTGAGCATTTTGAAATAAAATCAAAGATTGTAGACAAACGATTTGATCCGGGTGAAACAGGTCAGATTCTTGAAGTCCGGTATAAGGGGAAAACGATTATGGATAGTCGACGGAGAAAAAATGACGTTCCTATCGAGAAAGGGGATGTCCTCGATTTTGTTATCTCTGAGAAGTCTGGTGGAATGGTTGTTGTTCCTGACCTGGTCTGCAAGACTTACGAAGAGGCACAGTTTCTGCTCGAGAATCTTGGCCTTGTAGTGGGTGAAGTAACGGAGAAGGGTTCTATTGAAACGATGTCTTCTGCGTTTATAGTTGAACAGGAGCCTGCTGAAGGTGAAGAAATCATGATGGAAACACCAATTCTTATCACAGTAAGCCAAAACAAACCCGGGAAATGTGAATGAATGGGTAAAAGGCAAAAAGGGTTAATAGGTGTAAAAGAAAGTAAGAATTATGAAAGAGATTACAGCGGCTGAGTTGAAACAAAAAATAGATGAAGGAGCAAACATCACATTAATTGATGTAAGGGAGTCTTATGAAAATGAAGAATTCAATATTGGTGGCATTCTAATTCCGTTAGCCGAATTAGCCTCTCACGCCGAAGAAATAAAAGGAATGGGCGAAACAGAAATTGTCTTTTACTGCAGGTCAGGAAATCGCAGCTCAATGGCCCAAAAGATATTAGCTCTCCAGCATAATATTCACAATACAATCAATTTGAAGGGAGGCATGATAGCCTGGAAGGAAGAATTTAAAGTTTGATGCATTGATTCGAAGTAAAAAATTTCAATTCCATCTCAACTTCTAATCGACAAACACCGCTCTAATTTCCTAAATATCCTGATTGGTATTTAGAATTTATTTCTCCACATCATACTTTCAGTGGGGCGGCTAGAGCGCTCATTATATTTGGCGCCTGGCTTTTTATTATACGGGTTCAAGATTTGTCCATCTACTTTAAAATAGATAAGTTGCCCTATCGGCATCCCGGCGTAAATGCGCACTGGTTTCACACAGGAAATTTCCAATGTCCACGTGTTGCAATAGCCAACATCTCCTTTACCGGCAGTAGCGTGAATGTCGATGCCAAGTCTTCCTACGCTTGATTTTCCCTCAAGAAATGGTACTGTGTGGTGAGTTTCTGTATACTCCGTTGTAACCCCCAGATATAATTCACCAGGTTGGATAACAAACCCTTCCGGGCCAATCTCGAAATGTTCTATTTCATTGTGAAGTTTTGCATCGAGTGAATCATCCTTGTAGATAGCCAGATGTGCAGCCAGATGAACATCATATGAATTCGTTCCAAGGCCTGACCGATCAAAAGGTGTGATTACTATATCGCCGCGATCAATCGCTTCCAAAATTTGCGTATCTGTTAATATCATACAGGTCAGGTCAAAAGAAGCGCAAAAGTAGCGATTTGGGAACCGAGTAGTACATATTGGGGATTGAGTATCAGGTAAAGCTTAGTTTTGTTTGTAATGGATGTATTACATCAAATCTTCCTAGAGAATACAACGGTGGCTGTAGGTCATCACCAAGGGTTTGATTTAGATCCAAACCACACATTGTTTGAAGGGGAAAAAGAAATCCTTTCCCAGCTATCTCCTCGTAAAAGAAGTGAATGGATAGCCAGTCGTGAACTGCTGTACCGGATCGCAGGTTTGCCACAGCGAATAGAATGTCTGTATGATGATTTTGGAAAACCGTTTTTGAAAGGTATTAATAAACAAATTTCAGTTAGCCACAGCGCAACGTGGTGCACTGCGATGATCAGCGATAGGCCCTGTGGTGCAGACATTCAGATTTTTTCGAAAACTGTGGAAAGAATAGCAGGCAAATTTCTTTCAGAGGACGAGAACAATCAGACTCAACAACTTCCAAATAAGTTGCATCATCTCCATCTATTGTGGGGTGCAAAAGAATGTATGTACAAGGCTTACGGAAAAAGAAAACTTGAGTTCAAACAACACATTTTTATCAAATCGATTGACGTGGCGGCTAATCGTGGGAAGGGTGAAATTATTTTTGAAGACATACATTTGTTATATGAAATCCATTTTAGAATTTTGCCTGAGACCGCATGGGTATTTTGTATTGAGTGCAATGTTCCTGCTTAGTGTTTGTTTCTCTAATTGCAAACCTAAATCTGTGGATATTGAGCCGATCACTCAAGAAGAAGAGGTTGTCGATACCCTGCCTGATGATTTTATAACCTTTTATGATCGTTTTCATACAGATAGTTTGTATCAGATGGATCATATTGTTTTTCCGCTGGAAGGATTACCAAATGCGATTGAGGTGCCCGATACGGTAGCCACGAAACGATTTTTCTGGCAGCAGAATGAGTGGAAAAAACATAATCATTTTACAGATCCTTCCGGCCAATTTGATCATTGGTATCAGGTCCTAGATGAACGGGTAATCGAGCATTGGGTCCAGATGAAAGGAACAGATATGATGATCCAACGAAGATTTGCCAAATTGGAAAATGGATGGAATTTGATTTATTATGCAGGAATGAGGCCGAGGAAAGTGAATGATGAATAGTGAGTGGAGAACATCTCAACCTGAGATTTTTTGCAGAAGAAACTCCATGTAATTGTCGGCTCAGACTGATTGGAAATAAGCACCTAAAAGGATTTTCCGGGAACCAGGTAATTGCGGATATAGTCTTTGACACCATTTTCCAACGTAGTCGCAGGCAGTTCAAGCCCAGCGGATTTCCACTTAGACATATCAGCTTCAGTGAAGTATTGGTATTTCTCAATCAAATCAGCTGGCATGTCTACATATTCAATGCGGCCTGTGCTTTTGAGTGCTTTCAAAGAAGCTTTTCCGAGATCTTCGAATGTCCGTGCATTGCCTGTTCCTACATTGTAGATACCTGACATAGGTCTGGTTTGAAATATATTCATGATCATCTCTATAACATCCTTAATGTAGATAAAGTCACGCAATTGACCCCCATCATGATAGTCCTCCCGATGTGATCTAAATAATTTCAACTGTTGTGATTCACGAATCTGGTTGAAAGCATGATATATAACCGAAGCCATTCTTTCTTTATGACTTTCATTTGGACCATAAACATTAAAAAACTTCAGGCCATACCAATTAGGTGGTGTTTCAGATTGCTCAAGAGCCCATAAATCGAAGTCATGTTTGGAATGGGCATACACATTGAGCGGCTCCAATTTTGAAATGACCGTATGATCATCTGAAAATCCAAATTTCCCGTCACCATATGTAGCTGCACTCGATGCATAAATAAATGGAATCGAATACCGCGAGCAAATCGTCCATAAATCCTTCGAATATTGCAGATTAAGTTTTTCAAATACTTTTTTGTCCTCACTGATCGTATCTGTGCGCGCACCGAGATGAAACACAACGTTAATTTGAGAAGCAATTTTTTCAAAATAATTGATAAAGAGATCACGATGAACCCAGTCATGCACCCTTTTACCAGTGAGATTTTTTTCTTTTTTCCATCTGTAAAAATCATCCACCACGATTATATCCTGATGGCCCGATTGGTTGAGATGACTTACCAAGCCACTCCCAATAAATCCCATCGCACCTGTGACAACGATCATGCTTCTACAGGCTCTGGAGTTGCATAAGCTTCAATAGGTGGACACGTACAAATCAGGTTACGATCACCAAATGCATTATCAACACGACCTACTGAAGGCCAAAACTTGTGATGATCGCGGAGTTGTGCCAGAGGGTAAGCTGCTTCACTACGTGAATACGGAAATGTCCATTCATCAGATGTAATAATTCCAAGTGTATGGGGAGCATTGACCAATACATTATTATCGGCAGGAGAGTTTCCGGAAATAACCTGGTCAATTTCTTTATGTATCTGCAGTAAAGCATCACAGAAGAGATCCAATTCGGCTTTGGATTCACTTTCTGTAGGTTCAATCATAATCGTTCCTGGAACAGGGAAGGATAATGTAGGAGCATGAAATCCATAATCTATTAATCGTTTCGCTACATCTTCGGCAGAGATGCCGGCCTGCTTGAAAGGACGAAGATCAATAATCAATTCATGTGCCGTACGGCCTAATTCACCTGTATATAAAATATCGTAAAAACTTTCAAGTTTTGATTTAATATAATTAGCTCCGAGGATGGCATGAACAGTAGAAGACGTCAAACCATGAGCTCCCAATAACCTGATATACCCATACGAAATGAGTAAAACAGAAGCACTACCCCAAGGTGCACTCGATACAGCATCGATAGAATCAGATCCGCCTACCTGATGTAATACGTGACCGGGAAGAAAGGGGGCAAGTTTTTCATTTACGCAAATCGGACCCATACCTGGACCTCCTCCTCCATGAGGTATGGCAAAAGTTTTATGCAGATTGAGATGACATACATCCGCACCAATATATCCAGGACTTGTCAATCCAACCTGTGCATTCATGTTAGCTCCATCGAGATATACAAGCCCACCATGCTCGTGAATGATCCGACACAATTCGCGAATGGATGTTTCGAACACACCGTGAGTAGAGGGGTAAGTAACCATAGCGCATGCAAGGCGCTCTGCATACTTTTCTGCCTGCATGGCGAGATCAGTCATATCAATGTTGCCTCTGTCATCGCATTTTACAACTACTACATCCATTCCAGCCATAACTGCGCTAGCCGGGTTTGTTCCATGTGCTGATTGTGGTATTAATGCAATGTTGCGACTATGATGACGATTTGCTTTATGATAAGCACGAATGGTCAACAAGCCGGTAAGCTCTCCCTGAGCTCCGGAATTTGGTTGGAGGGAACATGCATTCATACCTGTAATTTCACATAGGTATGTAGCTAATTCATCAAATATCTGATAGTATCCCTGAGCCTGTTCGGCAGGAACAAAAGGATGTAACGACGAGAATTCCGGATAACTCACCGGAAACATCTCAGAGGCTGCGTTGAGTTTCATCGTACATGATCCTAATGGTATCATGGCGTGCACAAGGGAGAGGTCTTTATTTTCGAGTGACTTGACATATCGCATCAACTCTGTTTCCGTCCTGTGCGTATTGAAAACCGGATGCGTGAGATATGATGATGTTCGCCTTATTGCCGACGAAATCATCTTTGTGCCAGTAGTCTCAGATTCAATCACTCCATTTTTTCTTACCGCGGATGAGAAAATAGTGCATATATCATAATAGTCTGATCGCAGTACGGTTTCGTCAAGACTTAATCTGACCTCATCTTCCGAATAATAAAAGTTTATTTTTTTGATCTCAGCTTCTTTTCGAATAAGATGCTGGAGTTCTGAAGAAACAGGAATTGAAAGTGTGTCAAAAAAAGAATCATGAGCTGGTTGAAGACTTATAGATTTTAAATAGGTATAAAGTGCAACCGTTTTCTCGTGAACCTCTTCTCCTATTTTTCTCAAATGATCGGGTCCGTGATATACCGCATACATCCCAGCCATAATCGCAAGCAATGCCTGAGCCGTACAAATGTTAGAGGTAGCTTTTTCACGCTTTATATGTTGTTCCCGTGTTTGCAAAGCCATACGTAACGCTCGATTTCCATTGCGGTCAACTGAAACTCCGATGATACGTCCCGGAATATTTCGCTTAAATTCTTCTTTCGTAGCGAAAAAAGCAGCGTGAGGCCCGCCAAATCCGATGGGTACTCCAAATCTTTGTGTATTGCCCACCACTACATCAGCTCCCCAATGTCCAGGCGCTTCGATTAAAGTAAGGGCTAACAAATCTGAGATGACAGCGACTCTTATATTTTCTGAATGCCATGCCGCGACTTTGTCACGATAATCTTCAATGGCACCAAGTGCATTTGGATATTGAAGCAGTGCTCCGAAAAATTCATCTCCACCTTCCCATGATTTCCAATCTCCAACTACCAAAGTAATTCCAATAGGTTCGCTCCGAGATTTAAGCACTGCTAGCGTCTGTGGGAAAATATGCTGGTCAATAAAAAAGCTGGTAGGCGCGGCATTCCCATTCTTTGATTTTTTGGAAGAAAGATTGAAAAGCATTGTCATAGCTTCGGCGGCAGCAGTGCCTTCATCGAGAAGCGATGCATTTGCAATGGGTAAACCTGTAAGGTCACTAACCATTGTCTGAAAATTAAGGAGGGCTTCAAGTCTTCCCTGTGAAATTTCGGCCTGATATGGTGTATACTGGGTATACCAACCCGGATTTTCAAATATAGACCTTTTGATAACTGAAGGAGTGTGTGTACCATAATATCCCAGGCCTATGTAAGACCTAAAGACCTGGTTCTTCTCCGCAAGTGATCGCATGTGCCGGAGATATTCCTGCTCAGACAATGCATCCGGAATATTGAGTGGTCGGACCAGACGTATATCATCGGGAATCGTTTGTGAAATCAATTGTTCAAGGCTTTCAACCTTCAACACAGATAACATTTCATTCAATTCATCCTGATCTGAAGTGCCGATGTGCCTTGAGGCAAATCCTGATATCATTTTATTATCTGACATGGTTCTAGCTAATCAAAAAATCTACGAAAATGTAGTTACCGTTCTTATTTGATTTTGAATACCTTTTTAATTTCCTGAACTTTATCAAGTTTTTCCCAGGTAAAGGTTTCCACTTTTATCTTTTTGATTTTTCCACTTCCATCTTTAAACTCCACTGTCTTCTTTTCGGGAACTCTACCCATGTGTCCATAGGAGGCTGTTTCACTATAAATTGGTTTCCGTAGCTGAAGTCGTTGTTCGATATCATAAGGGCGCATTGGAAAAATCTTTTTTACATGTTCGGCGATCTGAGCATCACTCATCGACACCTGGCTTGAAGCAAACGTATTCACGTAAATATTCGTGGGCTCTGCTACTCCAATTGCATACGATACCTGCACCAGCACTTCATTACAAACTCCTGCAGCTACTAAATTCTTAGCGATGTGTCGTGTTGCGTAGGCAGCAGATCTATCTACTTTGCTTGGATCTTTTCCTGAGAAGGCGCCACCACCATGCGCACCTTTACCACCATATGTATCAACAATAATCTTTCGACCTGTAAGACCTGTGTCGCCATGCGGTCCACCGATTACAAATTTTCCTGTGGGATTGACATGATATTTAATATTGTTCGTAAATAGTTTCTGAAGGTGTGCCGGCAGTTGTTTGACAACTTTGGGGATCAAAACTTTAATTACATCGCTTTTAATCTTATCCAGCATTTTCTTTTCTTCTGCAAATTCATCATGCTGTGTACTGACGACAATCGTGTCAATGCTTCGTGGGGTATTATCATCATTGTATTCAATGGTCACCTGAGATTTTGCATCAGGCCGGAGATATTTCATTTGTTTGCCTTCTTTGCGAATCGCTGACAGCTCCCTTAAAATTCTATGCGCGAGGTCCAAAGCTAATGGCATATAGTTTTCCGTCTCGTTGGAAGCATAGCCAAACATCATTCCCTGATCACCGGCGCCTTGTTCTTCCGGCTTTGATTTTTCGACACCTCGATTGATATCAGGGGATTGTTCGTGAATCGAAGAAAATATCCCACATGATTTAGCTTCGAACATGTACTCGGCTTTATTATATCCGATACGATTTATCACATCCCGGGCGATCTGTTGAATGTCAAGATATGTTTTAGACTTCACCTCTCCGGCTAAAACTACCTGGCCCGTGGTCACTAAGGTTTCACAGGCTACTTTTGAATCAGGATCAAAGGCTAAAAAGTGGTCGACAAGTGCATCCGAGATTTGGTCCGCTATTTTATCAGGATGACCTTCAGAGACTGATTCTGAGGTAAATAAATAAGGCATTGGAAGTCAGTTATGTAGGTTTAAAAGATTTGAATGTTACTATTCAGGATTTTAAAGCCCCTTATCTCCAGAAGCTGCAAATCGAGCCGCAAAAATAGGGATTTAAAAGACAATAAGAATAAAGCCAAAGGATATGGTTATATAGTAGCCAACTAACTCCTATTCAGGGCAGTCAACAGACAATAAATTACTTGATTTCACAGGAAAGCATTTTCATACCTTCTATACTGCCTACAAGAATGTCACCTCTGTGGACCGGACCAACCCCTGCCGGTGTGCCCGTGTAGATGTAATCCCCTAACTGCAGTTTGAAAAATTTTGAGGCATAACAAATGATATCGGTAAAGGAGTAGATCATCAGTGAACTATCACCTTGCTGGACAACTTTGCCATTCAGGGTCATATCAAACTTGATAGACTTCGTATCAGGAAGAAGTTTGACATCAATAAATTGTTTACTCAATGCAGCGCTTTGATCAAATGCTTTGGCAATTTCCCATGGGTGACCTTTCTCTTTACACTTTTGTTGAAGATCCCGTGCTGTAAAATCTATTCCAAAGCCGATCTGGTCATAATAAGAATCTGCAAATTCGGGTTGCACATGTCTGCCGTTTTTACAGATCTTCAAAACAAGTTCAGCTTCATAATTTAGATCATTCGTGAAATCAGGATAATAGATCGGTTTGTTATCCAGTAATAAAGCTGTATGTGGTTTCATAAACAGCATTGGAGAATCCGGGATTTCATTTCCAAGCTCTGCGGCATGAGCAACATAATTCCGACCTACACAAATGATCTTCATGGTGAGTTGTAAATTGGTAACTGTGAATATTTTAATTCGTAAGTAGGCCACTCTTAATTGGATAACCCTTACGTATTTATTAATCCAATTAGTTCTTTAACATCTTTTATTGTTTCCTGAGCTTGCTGACGAATACGCTTTGAAGAAGCAGCAATCATATCCTGGTATTCTGATTTATTTTCAACAATTGTAGCTCGATTGGCTCTGAATGGCTCAGTCATTTTAATGATTTGCTCACTAAGTACTTCTTTAAACGGACCGAAATTCATTTTATCCTCACAAGCTGCTATTAAAAGTTTACGTCCCTCTTCTCTACCTCCTGCGGCATCCAAAATTCTAAACAGATTCGCTACCCCGGCACTGAACTGATCATAATTTGTTCGATCAATATTATTTAAAAGTGCCCGAAAGAATTCATCCTTCCTGATCTGAAGTGGCTCAGAGTCAGTAACAGCACTTTTAATTTGTTTTCGAATCACATCAGGTTCAGAAAAAACATTGATATGATGTTTGGGGCCCAGAGAAGCGCTCATTTTCTTCAACGGATCTGCCGTGGACATCACCTTAGGTATTTCTGTATAGAGAGGTTCAGGCAATTGAAAATATTCCTGACCTACAATCTGATTAAATCGTTGTGCAATGTTTCTGGAAAGTTCGAGATGTTGTTCCTGATCTTTTCCCACAGGTACATAGTCAGCTCTGTAAATTAAAATATCGGCTGCTTGCAAAACCGGATATGTAAAAAGACCAGTCGAAATAAAAGCATCTTTATCCTTATCGTTGATCTGCTGGCTTTTGTCTTTAAACTGTGTCATACGCTGGAGTTCACCATATGAGCTAACACAATTGAAGATCCATGCGAGTTCAGTATGCTCGGGGACCATCGACTGAATGAAAATATTTTCAGGTTTTATTCCTACAGCAAGTAAATCGTACACTAGTTCCCATACCTGATCCTTTAACTTCAGTGGATCAAAAGGCATTGTGATCGCATGATAATTTACTACACCGTAAATGCAATCGTATTTTTCCTGAAGATCTACCCAATTGCGGATCGCCCCAAAGTAACGTCCAAGATGAAGGTTGCCGGTGGGTTGAATGGCTGATAAAACTTGTTTTCTTTTAACCTGAGGATCTGATATCATGCTATAAAGCTTCTAATCAAAATGAGCAATGGCTGCAATTTCTATATTGACAAATTTGGGAAGCGCAGATACCTGTACAAGCGCTCGAGCAGGAGGAATTCCTTCTGAAAAGTAAGTGGAATACACAGCATTAATACGGGCGAATAAATTCATGTCATTGACGAAAACTGTACAACTCACAACGTTACTGTAGCTGAGGTCCGCTGAAGTCAGGATAGCTCCAATGTTCTTCAGAACCTGGTGTGTCTCATCTTCAATATTGGAAGTAATTAAATCACCTGAGGCAGGGTCGATAGCAATTTGTCCAGAGATGTATAGAGTATTGCCTGCCTGGACAGACTGGCTATATGGACCTATGGGTGCCGGAGCATCATTTGTAAGGTGGGCTTTTTTCACACGATTGAATTTAGGTTATTGAATAAGTGGGTAATCTTTTCGTAAAATAGCGAAGGCTCCCTGATCGCAATTGACCGGGGAGCCTCAGACTTTACTCTTAGTGCAAAGAAGAATTTATTCTTCCAGCCCGGCTGTCTTTACGAGCATCTGGCCTTTGTAATAAAGGTGACCATTGTGCTCATAAGCTTTATGCCAGACGTGGGGTTCTCCAGTGTCTTTACAAATTGCAATCTGCGGTGCAGTTGCTTTATAATGTGTACGGCGTTTGTGCTTACGTTGTTTCGAAAGTCTACTCTTAGGATGTGCCATAATCTTTAATTATCTATTACTTTTCTTAAATCTCCCCAAAGTGAATCATCATCTTCTTTTGCGGGGCCTTTTGTTTCATTATTTTCTGCGAGATATGCCAGTACGGCCATATCACAAGGCGGATTGCTTTGACTTTCACAACCCGGAATGCGTCGGCTTATTGGAATTGATAGCAGGACGAAATCATAAATGTGTTTCCCGACATTCAACCCATGTGCTTCCGGGTGAACGAAAAGAACTTCATCTGTGGTTTCTTCGGGGTCACCAAATTTTACAATGATTTCGTATTCCCCTTCGATTGGCATTTCTATCCAGACGAGACATCGATCACATGGGGTCTCTACAACTCCGGTAATCTGAAAAATCAAAGTTGTGATAGTTCCGGCCCTTGATAGGTCTAAAACCACAGCAAACTGACCTTTTTCAGTTTCATGTTCATCATCGAAGAGCTTAAAGAAGTCAGCTCCTAAATCCCAACGGTACTTAGCTTCATCTGCTTTCAGATTTGCTACCGGTATCCAGAAAGGTGCCAATGCATCCATCTCCCAAAGAACTTTTTTTATTAAAATGGAGGGCGAAGATAAGAAAATTTCTCCTGGCCACCACGCTAAAGAGAGAGATTTTCGATTTTGGATTATCCAATTGGATTTTGGAGTTACGTTTTATAATATTTCAGAAATATTATACTAAATTGTTGGTGCTCAGATGTTTACAATTAAACAAATATTATTATATTTCAGAAATAATGGTTATGGGAGAAATCGTAAATCCAAAATCTAAAATCGTCCAGCTATCTCATTTTAGGGCGGCGGCGTTTCCCACCGGGTTGCATGGCATAGCCGGAGCGTTGATGGACGGTATTGCCACTTTGGTTAAGGGCTTTCTCGAATTGTTTGATCTGCTCTTTCAGGGCACCTTCCGAGACATTCAGTTTTTTGATCGGGTGGAAGTAGCTTTTGGCTTGAGTCCATTTTCCCTGAGTTGCTTTGATATTAGCTAGCTGGAGGTAGACAAGGGCACGTTCGTTATCAGAAGGTAATTTTAGGTCTTTAGCTTTTTCGAAGTAAGCTTCTGCTTCATCAGGCCTGTTCAGATTGACCGCTATACTTCCCTTCATGATATAATAAAAGGCGCGGTTGGTCACATAAAGCCAATTTGGATTAAGTACCCATTTTAATCTTTCTTCAGCTTCGGCAAATTTGGATCTTTCTAACAATTGGGCAGCAGACTGCACTGTACCTAACAATAAATAGGATGCTAAAAACCCTAATCCGATAAGAAGCAAAGGAAATCCATACCAGAATCCAGCGGTGAAGATCAATACAAGACCACCAATGACACCGAGAACTATGATCGCCAGTTTTAATTTCAGGTTGATAGTAAACATGGGTTAAAGGTAAAGAAAACGGGGAATCAGAGAAGCGTGGTTTCTTCAAGGCGAGGAGCAGAGGATTTGAAAACTGTAGGGCGAAATAAATCCCATCTGTATCCAAGGAAAAAATGTCGATCTTTTCAGCTCATCCATCAAGAACTAACTATCATGGCTTTACAAGGATTAGACTGGGGAATTATTGCAGCCTATTTTATTGTGTCACTCCTAATCGGGATTCTGGTGGCCAGACAATCTGGAAACAGTGTGGCTGAATTTTTTCTGAGTGGAAGAAACATGCCTTGGTGGCTGCTTGGTGTATCTATGGTTGCGACCACTTTTTCTGCTGATACTCCAAATCTTGTTACAGATATCGTTCGAAATAATGGAGTCGGAGGTAATTGGGTATGGTGGGCATTCTTATTGACTGGAATGCTAACTGTATTTGTGTATGCCAAACTTTGGAGGAGGACTGGTGTTCTGACAGATCTGGAATTCTATGAAATGCGTTATGGCGGAAGAGCTGCCTCATTTCTTCGTGGGTTCAGGGCTATCTACCTGGGTCTATTTTTCAATGTGATGATCATGGCCACTGTTTGTCTTGCAGCCATTAAGATTGGAAATGTATTGTTGGGCATGGAGCCTTGGGAGA
>JAYUXX010000030.1:0-2308 GCA_043752765.1 Saprospiraceae bacterium
AAAATTCCAATCGTAAAAGTTGGATTGGCAAAAATATTCTTACCTGAAAAAGCGGTGCCTACCCCTGCGATGACTCCAAAAGTTGGACTGATATGGTAAGCCACCTCAGGAGAAATACTCAAATATTCTTTTCCATTTGAAAAAAGACTTTGTGGATTGATGTAGAGTTCACTCTCACCTATTGATGTTACTCCCGCTATCCGAGCAGTAATGGTTATTTTATTTTTTGAAAAGTTGATCCCTGCTTCAATTCCATATAACTGCTCATCCGTAAATCCATTCGAACGAAAATTATATCCACCATGAATATTAATCCATCCTGTTGCCTTTGAAATTTGATAGCCCGTCCCTGCCTCTAAAAGGAGTAATTGATTCCATTCACCATCTCCGGTCTGCAATCCTGCGTTGCCACTCTCCCGGACCTTCCCTATCGGAATTCCTGACAATAGGGATATGCTGGCAGCTATGCCTTTGCGGTCAAGGAAAGCATATTTTAATCCAAGATCCAGGTCTCCTGGCGCAGTAATAGTCTGCTTGCCCGTCATGGATGGTGGAATTGAATACGTATAATTTATGAAAGGAAAATTTAAGAATCCTGTGAGACGTTTTGTAATTCCATATTCCCCATATAGCCCTGTTGAATAATATCCGAATTCAAGAATATTGGGTTGGATTTCTCCGTTTCGGTCGAAATGTTGATCCGATACAATCCACCATTCAGATAGTTTAATGAATAGTCCTCCCTTAGGCTGAGGCCACGCACCAGCACTTGAGGATTGATAAATGAACATAAAAACTAAAATCAGGTAGATATATTTTGGAATACACATGAGGCAGAATACGTTGTAAAGGAGGGGCTAAAGTAATCGAACGTTTAGGGATATTCAATATCTTCGAATCTCCCTTCTTTATGTACCAGCCCGTATAATCATGATTATGATGAAATTCAAAATTGCACTTTTCATTTTTTCAGGACTGATGATCAATTTATCCGCCCAGGAGGTAATCCTTCCTCACCTACCTACTCCTGATGAGGAGAAAAGAATGGAAAAGTATATTGAGGAAATAAAACTGCATTCTCAAAGAAGTTCGCCTATTGCTCCTCCAGGGGAAGTCAGGACAATGGCGGAATGGGAACAAATTCAGGCATTGATCATAACATGGGCTGGACATACGACGATCTTGAGAGAGATCGTCCGAAATGCTGTCAAAGAATGTAAGGTTCTCATCATCACCACAAATCCTGCAACAGTAACCAATACCCTAACCTCAGCTGGAATTCCCATGGATTCAGTTCAATTTGTCAACACCCCATTTAATAGTATCTGGGTAAGAGACTATGGACCCTGGACGGTTTATAAAAATGATGTTGATAGCTTGTATTTAATTGACTGGATTTACAACCGTCCGCGTGAAGAAGATGATGCGACACCCGTTGCCATAGCTCAGCATCTTGATATTCCAATATTTGAAGCCACCGTTGATCCGGATGACTTCGTGCATACGGGTGGAAATCATCTTCCTGATGGAATGGGTACTGCCTTTTCTTCAATGTTGGTATTAGAAGAAAACAATGATAAGACTGAGGATGAAATTGATTCCATAGCAAGGAAGTATCTGGGCGTAAAACAATATATTAAATTCCCTACGCTTCCATTTGATGGGATTCACCATCTCGATATGCACATGCGTGTGATAGATGAAGAAACCATCATCTTCGGAGAATATCCGGATGGAGTAGCCGATGGACCTCAGATCAATGCTAACATTGAATATCTCCTCGATGAATTCCAAACTGCATTTGGAAATAAATACAAAATAGTTCGATTACCTATGCCACCCGAAAGTGATCGTTATCCGGACAATGGGGGTGATTACAGAACCTACACGAATTCAATTTTCATCAATAAAACAATCCTTGTACCCACATATGAGGAGAAGTATGATACTACAGCGCTTCGAATCTACAGGGAGAATTTACCCGGCTACAATGTGGTGGGAATTAATTGTAACTCGATAATACCATCGTTGGGTGCACTTCATTGTATCACTAAACTAGTGGGTGTCAATGACCCTTTGATGATCGCACACGCAAAGTTGCGAGATTCGGATGAAGCCGAAAAAGATTATCCATTATCTGCAATTATTAAACATCGTAGCGGAATTCTTGAAGCTAATACGTTTTTCAGGATAGCAGGTGATTCGGTTTACACAGGGATTTCAATGTCGCTTTCAGATTCGTTACAAAACATATGGAGTGCAGTGATTCCCGCACATGCGGCAGGAATTGAAATTCAATACTACATTC
>JAYUXX010000031.1:0-5783 GCA_043752765.1 Saprospiraceae bacterium
GGTGATTTGGTGATTTGGTGATCTAATGATTGAGTGGAGTGATTCCGCACAAAACAAGATGTAGAGACGTGATGCATCCCGTCTCTACATCTTGTTTTGCGCGGTTGGTGATCGAGTGTCTAAGTGATCCTTTCTACGCTGGAATAAATGCCAGCGTTTCTATATCGGTAGTGCCTATGGCACTAGTCATCGACATTCGATGAATGTCAAACCAATTTAAACCTCAATAATTATTGATGGTTATTTTGAAATCTACATCCTTTCTACGCTGGAATAAATGCCAGCGTTTCTATATCGGTCGTGCCTATGGCACTAGTCATCGACATTCGGTGAATGTCAAAAATTTAAACCTTCAAAATCTTTGATGGTTATTTTGAAATCTCTTCCCTTATTCTGAAATCAAAGAGATCAAGTTATCGAGTGATCAAAAAATCCGAAATCGGGCATCTGGCATCCTTTAGAATTGTGCATTCCCCGGTGTTCTTGGGAATGGAATCACGTCGCGGATGTTAGTCATGCCGGTTACAAATAATACAAGTCTTTCAAAGCCAAGACCAAAACCTGCGTGAGGACAAGTACCATACCTCCGCGTATCTAAAAACCAATCCATCTCTTCCAGTGGAATATGCATCTCATTCATTCGTTGCATGAGTACATCCAGCCGTTCTTCGCGCTGTGAGCCACCGACAATCTCACCGATGGATGGAAATAATATATCCATGGCAGATACGGTCCGGCCATCATCATCCAGTCGCATGTAGAATGCTTTAATTTCCTTTGGATAATTTGTAAGAATAACGGGTTTCTGAAAATGTTTTTCTACGAGAAATCTTTCATGCTCGGACTGCAGATCGGTGCCCCATCCTTCGATCGGATATTGGAATTTTCCTTTTTTATTGGGTGTCGAATTTTTTAGGATCTCAATCGCCTCTTCATATCTCAGTCTTTCGAACTTATTATCCACTACAAATCGCAGTTTTGAGATCAGGTCCATCGGACTTCTGTCTTGTTGTGGTTTAGTTTGCTCCTCTTGTTCTTGTCTTTCTTTGAGAAACTGAATATCATCCGCGCAATGCTCCAGTGCAAATGAAATCACATTTTTCAGCATGGATTCGGCCAGATCCATATTATCCTTCAAATCAAAAAAAGCAACTTCAGGTTCGATCATCCAGAATTCGGCGAGATGTCTCGTGGTGTTACTATTCTCAGCCCGGAAGGTAGGACCGAACGTATAGACGCGACTTAGAGCAAGTGCAGCAAGTTCTGCTTCAAGCTGCCCGGAGACAGTAAGGTTGGTTGATTTTCCAAAAAAATCTGATTTAAAATCGACTTCTCCTTCTTTATTCTTTTGCACATTTTCAAGTGAGAGTGTAGTCACTTTGAACATCTCACCTGCACCTTCAGCATCCGAGCCTGTGATGATAGGACTATTGATATAAAAGAACCCCCGCTCATGAAAAAATGTATGAATGGCAAAGGATAATGCATGCCGGACACGCATGACTGCCCCGAATGTATTTGTTCGAATCCTGAGATGAGCTATGTCCCGCAAAAACTCCATGCTATGCTTTTTGGGCTGAAGCGGATAATTTTCAGGATCGGCATCCCCTACCACTTCAATACTTGCTGCCTTCACCTCTACATCCTGTCCTTTCCCCTGAGAAGCAAGCAATATTCCTTTAGCTATAATGGCAGAGCCCGTAGTGATCCGTTTAAGTAAAGCGGGATCTGTATTTTCATGATCTACAACCACCTGCATGGTCTGGAGACATGAACCATCACTTACGGCTGCAAACTGATTATTCCTGAATGTCCTTACCCATCCGCAAATGACGACTTCTTCCCCAATAGGTTTTTGGATAAGTATTTCCCTAATCGACTGTTTCATGGCTTACTTTATAATGAAGGGCGAAGATATAACCCCAACCCTCACCACGTTAATCCTTTTAAAGCCTGGGCAATGACTTGCCGCTGGGTTACTGGCATTTTGTCTTGATAAACCCTTCTGCCTCAGTAGTGCCTAATTCCAGTGCTTTTCGCCAATCATCACAAGCCGACTTGATATTGCCCACAGCTTCTAATGCACGTCCTCTGAAAAAATACGATGCCCCGTGTTCGGGCTGATATTGTATAGAAGCGTCCATATCTGCCTTTGCCTGGGCGAACAACCCCATCTTACCATAACAAAATCCACGCTCGTAATAGGCGTTCGGAAAATCGGGTTTTTTGGAAATCAATAGTGAGAATGTTTCAATCGCTTCATTCATAAGATTAGCTTCCTTGGAGGCAACACCCAGATTGAATATTCCATTAAGGTTGTCGGGTTCAATTTCCAGGATTAGCTTAAAGTCTTTGGCGGCTTCTACAGTATTCCCACTAGCCCCATTTGCACTTCCTCTAAACTGTAGAGCTGACACATTGCGGGGTTCTTTCAGAATAGCTTCACTTGCTACACTTACGGCTTCCGGATAACGCTTGAGATTGAAGTAAGCCTCTGTAAGCCTGACTTTAGCATCCGTGTAATCAGGACTTAATTCTACTCCTTTTTCAATAAATGGAAGAGCTTCTGCCCACTTGCCTTCGTCCCTTAGCATAGACCCATAGTTTAGGTTAGCCAGACCAGAACCTGGATTTGTAACAATAGCATTCGAATAATATCTATCCCATTTGCTATACACTCCTGACCTCCAGAAATTGACCGCACTCCATACCAGCAGAATCGAGATAAAAGCTACAGGTGCAGCTTTATGGGAAACAAACTTTAATTTATCAACGAGCGCCAATACAATCATCCAAAGACCTACAAAAGGAAACCATGCCCTGTGATCGAGATAATCATAAGCCACACCCGCAAAAGATGGCTCGTACACCATAGAAGGAAGAAGTAATGCCAGCCAGAGAATTCCGCCTGTCAATAGTATTTTCTTTTCCGGTTTATATTTCCATAATGCATACCCGAGTGCAATCAATAATATAAACCCACCGATAGTATAAAGCAACGAATATCCCGGCATCACGCTAAATCCGATCGGGATGATCATCTTGAAAAATTCTTCGGGTAAGGAGCGAATGTTTTGAAAAAAAGCCACAACCGATAGATTTCCGGCATCCGCTATCGCCTGGCCTCTCATTGCATAATATGCTCCAAATAATACGCCGCAAATACCTAACCATATCCAGGTCAATCCACCGGGCCATTTCTGTTTATCCAGATAAAACATCACAGCTCCAATCGGAAGTAACGCCACTGCAGATTCTTTAGATAACAAGGCGAAAAAAAATGCAACGATCGAAAACCAAAGAGACCCTGTCGAACCTGAACGTAAAAATTTCTGTATTAGGATCAGACATAACAAACCGAATACCATAAGATATAAGTCACCCCTCGCCGCGATCCAACCGACTGCATGTGGTGTCAATAAATTCATTGAATACAACAATGTACCTGCCCATGCCAATAAGGGTTTGAAATAATATTGCAGAAAATAAAAAAGCAGAATTCCACCCAGTATAAAGATGATCAGGTTATGAACATGAAAAACTGTGAGAGCAGTACCTCCGATGCCATAATCCATCATATAGGTGATGCTTTGCCAGGGCCGGTATAATTCGATGCGGGCATCCATAAACCAGGCATCCGTTGTGAAAGCTAATGCCGGATCAAATCCCTCCTTTAACATCGGATTTTCAAGGATCATTTTATCATCGTCATGCATCACGTAGTCAAACATCACTGTTCTTCCATACACAAGCACAGGTAGGATACCCAGCAACAAATAATGCCACGGCTTTAGTTTAAAGACAGGCTTTTTAGTTGCGGCGGGCTTTTGTTTTTTTATTGCCATCGAGAAAAGAGCAAACGTATAGTGTGGTTATTGTAATCGGGTGAATCAAAGGCCAAAGTATAAAGAAAGTACTACATCGGATAAACCGCGCTGGCATCCAATGCATCAATCGTATGCCTGCATTCCGTGATCATCTCCTCTCTGGAAAATCCACCGGCAATTCCTCCATATCGAACGGAAAGGCATTGATTAAAAAACGTAAGGGCTCTATCACTCACATCCGTATTGATGTTTGACGATTTAAAAATGGATTGGATTTTACTGAAGTCTAAATCAGATGGCGAGATATTAAATTTGTCGGAAAGAAATCGGTTATAGATCTCTGTTGCTTTTTCAAAAAATAATGTATCCGACAATTCAGAAGAAGACTTTGATAATTGATCCAGATGGCTTCGTGCATGACGTGATGCAGCTGACCGCATTCGTTCAACCTCGGGAATCAAATTCATTTTCCGTTTTTTATACGAAGTAAACAATCCCCAAAATGTCCCGCTGACGATGAGTCCGAAAAGAAAGAGATGCGGAACCGAAACCCAAAAGCGATCATCATTGGTAGTATCACTGACCTTTCTCAGGGGAAGTGGTATTGCATTTTCTGTAGAATCCCGTTGAGGAGTTCGGGATACATTTTGTCCTTGTGATACCTTCAAATTGATTATATCACTGTAAATCGATTCATACTTTCCTGACATGGGATCAAAGTATGTAAAGGGGAGCGATACTTTAAAATCACCAGGCAGTTTAGAAATAATCCTGTATTCAACAATCCTTGAGTGCTGAACAAGTCCTCCGGCATCAAGCAAATTATCCTCAATTATTTTTGGATCATACACTTCGAATTCACCACCTGTAATCATCGCAGGTGGATCCCATCGTCGTGAATCACCATTGCCTTTGATTTCAACTCTCAGACTAAAATCATCATCCGTTGAAATTAGATTTGAACCGACAGATAATGTTGTCATCGAATACTGACCTACTGCTCCGGAGAAATTTTCAGGCGGATTTGGAGGAAGGGGAATTACTTCAATGGATAATGGTGCCGATGCAACCTGTACGTTGTTCAATCTCCGCATGGTAAAAAATCCCTGGTTGCCCGGATAGGGTGCGTTGATGCCGATCTCCATCACCAGTGGGTCGATGGTATATGTTCCTGACTGATGAGGGAATAGTGCAACGCCCTTTAATACTCTTGAGGCGAAGGTTATGTTACCAATGGTTTCGTAGGTAGCTTCTTTACTGAATGAGTTGAAATTCTGGATAAAAAAATCTGCGTAGTCATCTTCCGAAAGGGTATTAGCTGTCTGTACGTTTTCTCTAAAAAGAAGTTTGTATTCAAGAACAATTTGCTGACCCGGATAAAATTTATTTCCCTTCACGGACGCATTTAATCGGATGGGTTCATTTGCCGGAATTGCACGATTGGAAGTGGCAAGATCGTCTGCAGGTACTACACTGATTGCAATCGGACGGGAAGCGAGTTTTCGTCGTCCCGCAATGACATTACCTGACCCAATCGTAAACTGCCCTGCCTGCACAGCTAATAGAGAATAGGTCCACGATTGACTACGACTCACTTGTCCATTGACAATCATTGTACTGGAACCCATTGATGGACCTCCGACGACTCTGAAGTTTTTAAAATCAGGCGGTTCAAAATCAGCACCATTTGCATTACGGAGTTCAAACTGGATTTCAAAAACGGTGTTCTGCAGAACTTTGTTAGCTGATACGATAGCTGTAAAAAGTGGATCTTGTGCAATTGAATGTTCACTCCGGAAAAAGAGAGCCAGGAAAAGAATAATGGTCAATTGTATCGTCAAATTTCTCTTTCTCACGAATCACTTTTTGGGATAATTTGGCTTGATAGAATGTCTATTTTGAAGTGCTATTAACAAGTGTTTATAAAGTTTATTTAGTTTATAAAGTTTATTAATC
>JAYUXX010000032.1:0-2303 GCA_043752765.1 Saprospiraceae bacterium
TGGAAAGTCAGGAGAAAAACGACACGAATTGAAAATCATTTATACAGTCGTTACGCGTCTTGAAATCAGTAAATTGAAAAACGAAGCCAATAAAATCGACCCCAATGCTTTTATTGTGATGACTAGTATAAAAGATACGATTGGTGGTATGACAAAAAGGCGGAGGTTACATTAAAATTTTTTTGCTAAAATTAATTCTATAACTATTTAATCACGTGTTATGAGTTCTCCTCAAGCTTTGACCCGTTCCTTGGGATTAGGATATGTAATTGTGATCACGGTTGCAAATATTATTGGCTCAGGTGTCTATAAAAAAGTAGCACCAATGGCAAATGAACTCAACTCTTCGGGCTGGGTTCTCATGGCATGGTTGCTGGGAGGTGTGATCACTTTGTTCGGGGCATTAAGTAATGCCGAAGTAGCGGGATTACTTGCAGACACCGGTGGTGATTATGCGTATTACAAAAAAATCTATAATCGATTTCTTGCCTTTATGTTCGGGTGGTCGCTGTTCACGATTATCCAAACAGCTGCTATTTCATCATTGGCTTATGTATTCTCACAGTCATTACAATCGCTCGTTGATCTGCCCCCTCTGCTTACACATTTGCAGGAATTTTCAATAGGAGGGGTATTTTTTCCATTTGCGGATTTTTCTACAAAAATAGTTGCGGTCATTTTAATTGTCCTATTGACTCTGATCAATCTGAAAAGTATAAAATCAGGTGCGGGGCTAAGTAATGTTATCCTATGGCTTGTCTATATTGGAATTGCCGTCATTGTTATTTTCGGATTGACAAGTCCGCAAGCTGATATCAGCCGTAGTTTTGATTTTGTAACTGTTGACAATTCCACGATTACCATCAGTGCTTTGTTTACCGCGATGTTAGGGGCATTCTGGGCATACCAGGGATGGGCTACCGTTGGATATATTGGCGGCGAGGTAAAGGATGCCAATCGTAATATCCCCCGCGGAATAGCTGTAGGTGTGTTTATCGTCATTGGAATTTATTTACTGGTCAACATGACCTACCTGGCGCTATTGCCCATAGAGACATTAAAGGAGATCCATGCTGCAGGAAATAAAATTGCTGCCATCGAAGCGATCCGCATGTTTTGGGGAGACTATGGCGTAATCTTTATTTCGATATTAATATTGATCACTACACTTGGATGTACACATGCTACGATTTATGCCAGTGCAAGACCCTACTATGCAATGGCGAAAGAAGGCTTGTTTTTTAAGTACATCGGTAAATTAAATGCTTCGAATGTTCCATCCAATTCATTATGGCTGCAATGCATCTGGGGATGTCTTCTTGTATTTTCCGGCAGTTTTGATCAGCTGACCGACATGGTGATCTTTGCTATTTTTATTTATTATGGTTGCACCGCATTTGGTGTTTTTATTTTAAGACGAACTATGCCGGATGCGCATCGACCCTATAAAGTTTGGGGGTATCCATTTGTTCCTGCCATTGTCGTGCTTTTTTCGATCGGTTTGTTTTTTAATACCATCATCACTCAGCCTCGCGAAGCTATTTTCGGACTTGTTCTGATCCTTACGGGCGTACCTATGTATTGGTGGTTTACGCATAAAAATAAATTCGCAGGAACATCAAATCCCGAGGAATGAAAGCGAGGATTGTTGTATTAGGTGATTACAATCCTGCCTATTCCACTCACCATGCTTTGAATGATGCCATCACTCATCTCCTCATGCATTTTGGAAAAGGAATTTGTATTGAATGGATTGGAACGAATGAATTCAATGCGCAGCTTACTTTCCAATCTGAATTGTCAGGTTTGTGGATTGCGCCAGGGTCACCTTATAACAATATGGAAAATGTAATTGATGCATGCACGTTTACACGGGTGCATGGAATTCCCACTCTTGGGAATTGTGGAGGCTTTCAACACATGTTGATTGAATTTGCCAGAAATGTTTGTCAGCTTAAAGATGCTGATACGGCAGAGACAAATGCTGAGGGCGATGAATCCGTCATTTCAAAACTTTCATGTTCGATGGTAGATCAGGAAGAGGTGGTAACTATCAATCCTAACTCCATGCTTCATGGGTTGATCGCTAAAGATCATATCGTTGGGAAATACTTTTGTAACTATGGTTTGAATCCTATTTACCGAAAGCAACTTGAATTCCACGCAATTACGATGACAGCATTTTCACCTTCGGGTGAAATCCGCGCATTTGAATTATCCGGGCATCCATTTTTTATTGGAACACTATTTCAGCCGGCATTAACTTATACTCCAAATACACCGGATCCATTATTAAAAGGTTT
>JAYUXX010000033.1:0-2300 GCA_043752765.1 Saprospiraceae bacterium
ATGATTAAAACGGTAAAGCCTATAACCACAATTTTGCTCAACCCGCGTCTCCTTGAATTATTTGGTGTTGCCAATTTTGTTGGATTTGACGACTTGATAGTAGGAGAAGGAAACGCCTCGTCTGAATATTTTTTTAAACCTGGCGCATAGGAAACGGTACTTTGTGATTGATGTGATATGGGTTGCAAAACGGTAATTTTATCTGAACGTGTACCAGCTCCATCTGCTTCCGTGATCGTATTGCCTCTAGCGCGAGTGGCATACAGCTCAAACTCTTTGGCTTCCGGTCTATTATTTGCATTCTCTGAAAGTGCTCTAAGGATAAGATTTTTAAATGCCGTAGAAAGATTCGAATTCCTGAATTCTGGTCTGACTGTGTTTCCATAATTGTCAAGTGCATAACCTTGCTTCGTGAAAGGAAGACGCCCTTCACACATTTCAAAAAGGACAACACCCAGGCTAAATACATCGCTTTTAAAATCCTGCTTGCCACTAAATTGCTCAGGTGAAGCATATGCAGGAGTAAGTGCATAGGATTGATGACGCGGCATTGTCATTCTTGCTATATTCTCTTTAATCCTTGTGCTGATCCCGAAGTCAGTAAGTACATACTGCACCTGATCAGAAAATGTATTGAAGAGTATGTTTTCAGGTTTTACATCCTGATGCAGGATCCCTTGTTCATGAAGATAAGCCAACCCGCCACCAATTTGCTGCAACAATGTCAGGCATTCATCTTCAGAAAACCATGGGTTAAAAAGGCGAGACGCCGTTTGAGCTTCACGAGACCTCGTCGTCATTTCAACTGACAGACTACCGGTATAATAAGGCATAATGATGTATGGGACTTTTTGATACGCTCCCATAATTTCTGATTTCAGGATATGGGGATGATCGAGCCTATACAGCATTTTAAATTCATCGATCAGAAGATCAAGCGTGGCATCATCCACTTTTTGAACAGGGGAGAATATTTTAAGCGCCTTTTCATTTCCATACTCATCCATGATCCTCCATACTTCAGCTGAAGCTCCGCTACTGATAAAATCCTTCAGCGTATATCCATGGATTTTTATGCCTGGTTTTAATTCCACTGTATGTATTACGTTTAGAGTAGTATAAATTTTAGTCTGACATTTCCAATAGAAATAATATCATTATTTTGAAGAGCGTACTTTTCTCCTGGTACAAGCGGTTTGTAATTCGTGTAAGTTCCATTTTTTGAAGGAGTAATGGATCCATTTTCTATTTCAGCCTTCCCGTCACATAGACACCATTTATTTTCTTCCTTTATAAGTGTAGCATGTCTTCTCGAAATATATCTAGTAGACTTTTCAACCAGGCCAATATCATTCACTGCCAGATCACTACTATCACTCCAACCTAAAAGAAGTGTATTCTTTTTTAAGATTTCCAGTATATGGGAGAGATAATAGACATGGCCAACGTTCTCTCCTTCCACTACTTTTAAAATTGCATGTTCAATGTCTGTACGAATGTCTTCTTCATATTTTATCGTGCTTGATGATCCTGACTTTTCTAAAATCTGTATAATCTCATCTACTGATTCGTACCTGTCTTGAGGCTTTGGCTGAAGACAACGATATATAATGTTCGTCCATTTTTGGGGAACATCCTGTCTATAATGGTTTAAAGGAATGATCTTTTTTTCATTTACCTTATCAAGATATCGGTTTGTATCCTCAAGCAACACTTTGTGATCACCAAATGGATGATGTCCTCCACTAATAACTTCATACATTAGAATGCCAAACGAAAAAATATCCATTGATGGCGCTGTATGCTTATATGCTTTTTGGTGGCTCAGTTGCTCGGGTGGGGAATATAATGGAGTGCCCCAGACCTGATGTACCATGCCAATGAAATTTCTGGAAGTAAGTCTGCTATTGAGGTGGCCTGCAATCCCAAAGTCTGTTAATCTTGGGTTGTCGAGCTTATCAAACAACACATTCTCTGGTTTAAGGTCCCGGTGAATGATGCCTTCTCTATGCAAGTCTTTAAGTCCGGTCAGAATAGTCAAAGCAATACGCTCAAACTTTTCCAGTTCATAAAAATCTTTGATTCGTTTGGCTAATGATCCATTGGGGCAATAATCCATAATGATGTAGGGATTGCCGCCGATGTGCCCTGTAAAGTAACTTTTTGCAATTGCCTCGCTTCGGACCCTACCCGCATTAAACTCCTGTTTAAATTTACCCAACAGAATATCATATTCGTCGGGGCGAACTGTCCACATATCCAGGATCTTAATGGCATATGTCTCACCCAGCTTATCCGTG
>JAYUXX010000034.1:0-13193 GCA_043752765.1 Saprospiraceae bacterium
AATCCGAATTCATTTGATGCACAAGTGTATTATAATACAATCGGTATAAGACATCAAATGTATTGCAAGGAGGAAGATCTCTCAGTAGAAACGACTTCCAACTTTTCAATAGCTCGCATGACAGCACGATGGCAAGCTACTCTTTCTAACCTGGGCCGGAAGCATTTAAGTCCCCAGGTTGCACAACTTACGAATGCACTGGTGTGGGGTGACAGGTCTGACATGGACAGTGAAGTAAGAAATGCATTTGCGGAATCAGGTGCTATGCATGTACTCTCAGTATCAGGAATGCACGTAGCCATTATTTATAGCATGTTACTCTTCATTCTGGGACCACCGGGAGCTGGGAATTTCCTTACACGACTCTTACGATTTTCCTTATACACACTTGCTATCATTTTATACATGGGCTTGACTGGTGCTTGTCCTGCAGTGATCAGAGCTGGACTTATGATTATCCTCTATCTCTTCGGGAAATCAATGGGGTGGAATACACAGGTTTGGAATTTGCTTGGTTTCGCAGCCTTTGTAATGCTTTGGATCAATCCATTTGTATGGCAAAACATTGGGTTTCAACTCTCCTTTCTAGCCATGGCAGGAATATTATTATTTGCAAAGCCTATCATACGAAGTCTAACATTTAAATATCGCATCCTGCATTTAACATGGGAGATTGTTGCCCTGTCATTAGCTGCCCAGGTATTTATTTTGCCGATATTATTAAGCCAGTTTCACCAGTTTCCCATCACATTTATAATAAGCAGTATCGTAGCCATTCCTGCCGCATATCTGGTGATGTTTGGTGCGTTGTTAAGTACTCTACTCTCCTTTATTGGTTTCGATTTTATTTGGCCTGCTTTGGATTACGTTGGCAAACTATTTATTGAGGTCATGCATTGGATGTCAGGGCTTAACCCCGAAATGCACTTTTCACTTCCTTCTTCCGGAAACTTAGCCCTTATGCTGATGGCTATACTATTTTCGGTAGCGATTGTGTTTAATTGGCCATTTGGCAAAAAGATTGGATGGGTTTGCGGATGCCTGACATTTCTTACGCTGGGTTGTCACCGTTTCAATCAATGGTCGTCGCAGGATTTAACCATTTATCATTCTTCAAAAGGTATGATCATCGATATCATGAAAGACGGAATCTGTTATTCGATTCTGGATTGTGGAATTCCTCCGGAAAGCATTGAATTTGTTACGAGAGGCAATCGTTGCGAGAAAGATATCATCCATGTGGAACCGATCTGCAAAGAGGAAGATTTTTCTAAAAATGAAATTAAGATCGGCGGTTCACTTATCTATTTTGGACCTCACAAACTTGCCATCTGGCATCAAAATGAAGAACATCTTTCCTGTGTTACTCAATTCAGTCATGTAGTAATCGATGAGTGTAAGGATGTAGATGTATTAAAAGATTTTCTTTTGACGCAGTGTAATATAATAGTTATTATCCCTGCACATCTGGATCGAAAACTGCGAAAGGAAATCGGAATTTTTCTGGCTGAGCATACCATCACCTTTCACGACATCGACATACAAGGCTATTACAAACTGCAAGTATGAAAAAAGAATATCATTACACTATTTCGCGGACAGATCGTATTTGCCTGGTATGTTTTGTCGTACTTCTCCTCGCATGGGAATTAATAAAAGGAATATTTCCGGGCGGGGAAAAAACTTACACATATATTCCTGAAGAAAAGGAATACACCCACCATGATAAATCGTACAATCGATACAAAAAAACAGAGTACTCTGATAAATATCCACGCTACAAAAAAACATTTCGTCAAAAAGAAAACCGTTATGAGAATTTCAGAGAGACCAAACAGACGCCTCCCTCTCAACCAATTCCAATCATGACAGCATCGGTAAAAGAATTAATGTCAACGGGTCTTTCGAAAAATGTGGCTTTCAATGTTCAAAAGTTCATTGCCTCTGGTGCAATTCTCGATGGACCTGAAGACCTTATGAAAATCTATGGCATGGATTCTATGCAACTGCAACAGGCAACTCCGCATATTATTTTTGCACCTAAACAGGAAAAAAAATTAAAACCATTTAGTGAAAAAGAATTTGCGCTCAAACCACATGCAGGAATGGTAGATCTCAATTCCGCTTCAGCAATTGAGCTAATATCTTTAGATGGAATTGGAACTGTTCTGGCTGAACGAATTATTAAATTCAGAGAATCGTTAGGAGGCTTTTTAAGTCCGGAACAATTAAAGGACTGTTATGGCATCAGTCCTGAAGTTTATGATCAACTCAAACAGCAGTTAATCGTTTCCGGGTCTCCGCAACTGATCATGATCAATGAAGCAGATTTATCCACCTTAACGCATCCATACCTGAACAAAAAAATCATTCGATTAGTAAAGGCCTACAGAGATCAACATGGCCCTTATGAAAATATGGATGCTTTGAAAAAAGTCCATCCCACAGATACTTCCTGGTGCAAGAAAATATCACCTTATCTCAGTTTTACACAAACTCAAAAAGAAAACAGATAATCACTTTTATCAGGATTTTACAGTCGCACTATACTTCTCCACAAATGCTTTCATCTCCAATACCATCTTTGGACTACCGATTGAAATTGTAGCTCGCTGATGAAGCTCCTTTACAGGCATATCGAGTATTCTTTCAAGTGAACATGAGATCGCAATTCCGCCTGCTTGTTCTACTAAGAAAGCCATCGGGTTACATTCATAAAGTAAACGAAGTTTGCCTAACGGATACTTACGCGTGTGCGGATACAAAAAGATGCCGCCCTGGATCATAATTCGATGAATATCGGATACCATGGAACCAATATATCGCAGGCCGAGATTTAGATCCGAACAATGGTCGATATATCTCCGCATCTCCAAATCGAATTTTAAATAGTATCCCTGGTTGACTGCATAGTATCGTCCATCAGCAGGTATTTTAATATCCTTATGTGAAAGACAGAATTCGCCGATCGAAGGATCTAGAGTAAATCCATTCACCCCATGCCCCGTTGTGTAGACAAGTAAAGTTGAAGTTCCATAGAGCACATATCCGGCAGCGACTAAAGCGGTACCCGGTTGTAAAAAATCCTCTAGTGTAGCTGGACCCTCGAGGTCAGATACTCTCCTGTAAATACTAAAGATGGTACCCACCGAGACGTTCACATCGATATTGCTTGATCCATCGAGTGGATCAAATACAACTACATACTTAGGTTTCTTATTTGCTACAGGACACACATGCACGATGTCCTCCATCTCTTCGGAACCAATAGCCGCGCACTCCCCACTGTTGCCAAGACATTCGATGAGCTTATCATTGGCATAGATATCGAGCTTTTGGACCATATCTCCCGATTCGTTTTCTGAACCTTCTACCCCGAGAATATTGATAAGTCCTGCTTTATTAACCTCGCGGTTGATAATCTTGGCGGCCACTCCAATATCCCTCAGCAGATTTGTCAATTCACCTGTTGAGCTGGTATAATCTTTTTGCTGCCTGATGATAAATTCATCAAGCGTAACAATACGGTGTCGGTCAGAAGAATAATTCATGCCCTAAAACTAAAAACTTAAAATTAAAACTGAAAGGGAAACTGAGGAAGTAACTTCCGGGGATATGAAAAGAAACATAAAAGCCCGATAATCTGACAACTGCACTCACCACTCACTACGCACAACTGACTACTCACCACTCACTGCAGGATAAGCACCGCTTAATATCCTCCATAAAACCGTCTTAAAAACCACTCAACGGTGAGCGCAATCAATAAAACCAGACACAACCACTTAAAATGAATCAGAGGTCTTGTTTGTGTACTACTGTAAAGAACAGGCTTAATTTTCTCATCATTCAATATCCTGTCTGCAAGAGAAGAAACCTCTGCAGGATAAATCATCTCTCCCCCATATTGAGAAGACAACTGGCGAAGCAATCCGTGATCCGCTGTCATTTCCAATGCTTCAAGTTGCACCGGCTGCACCACAAATTTTCCATCATGCGTAAGTCGGATACCATTGAGTTCTGTAGAAGCGGTCCAAGAATAACTTCCTTCAGGAAACCTACCAATTTGCAATGCATATGAATCGCCCGATGTATTAAATGAGTAATCAAAATCTTCACCTTGCTGATTTCGTATTTTCATCAACACCTCCGTCGAATTAATCAATTCATAACTATCATTATACAACTCCCCTTGAAATGAAATTTCCTCGAGCTCCGTATAAAGCCGTTTAGCTGAAGTCACTTTAAATTTCCGCTTATCCGATTTCGTGGATGCGTATTGACAGAGTTGACTAAGCAATTCAAAAGTGACTTCTTTCGAACCATTTTGTAATTGATCATACAACTGCCATTTCCATATCCCTTCTCCAGCTATAATACAAGTACGAACTTCATTTGCTTCACCCATCAGGATCAGTGGATACTGGGTTGCAACCTGTCCGATTTTTTGAAATGCCATGACTTGTGAATTACCGGAAGCGGTGTATTCGCCATAAGGGGAGACGAGCGGGCTGAATCCTTCAATATTTGTTTTAAGCTCATCGGATAAATTAAAAAGATTGAAAGCAGGATTGATAACAACAGTTACGTCATTGGGTGTTCGGTTGCCTGAGTTACGAATATTCAAATAGGGCTGCACCTGATTAAATGCATTCAAATCGGTTTGATAACCGGTTACAAAAATTTTAGGAACACCCTGTTTTTCTAATTCCGTGATGATATTTGCTAAGGGGTTTCGCAGAGAAGGCAATTGGTGAAGAATAACCAGATCATACGCTTTGAGTTGGTCAATGGTAATCTCATTTGCCATACGAACATCAATCTCGTAGTTGCGCTGACTTAACAACGCCGCACGCCAAACTGCCAGATCAGGATGAGGACTATTGGCAAGAGCTAATACTTTCAATCGGCCATCGATAACTTCCACAAAAAAATCACGCACATTATTGACATAAGTTGCTTCATTCTGAACTTGCGAAAGTTGGACACGATACCGTTGAACTCCACTTTGCGATGCCTCGAGGATTATCTCCTTGGTATCGAACCAGGGATCGGCATTGATGCTGATTGGAATTCTATCAAGCAGAATATTTTGGCCATCCCTGATGTGACGCACCTCAAGTGCAGTCGATGCGCCTCCAAGTCTGAAAGCGGCTACATCTACCTGAATAGAAAATTTATCTCCCAGGTATGCAATGCTGTTGTGAAAAACCTCACGAACTTGAAGATCCGTCTTCCGGACCGTGTCACCGAGAGCAACTGTATACACTGGTGCGCGCTCCGAAATGGGAACGTATAGGGGATTCTTGCCCCGGTTGATAGCGCCGTCCGTAGCGATAACTACTGCACCTACATTTTGACCTCGGTATTGCTCTTGGATATAGGTCATTAATTCTCCCATATCACTTGCCTGATCATTTAGCGACCAATCCGTGACGGTTTCGACTTCCTCTCCGAATCCAATTTTATGGACGATATACTTTTCTGATAGTTTGGTACTTAGATCAGATAGAGATTGAATGTAGGCAGTCGAATCACCTTTGGAAAGGGCACTTTTTATACTGGTAGACTGATCCTGAGCGATGATGATGACAGGTGGTTCGGTCCGGTTTTGGAGAAGTTTAAGCAACGGCGCCAGCAGTAAGCAGGCTAACACTGTCACTACTGTGCCCCTCAAAAATGCCATGAGATACCTTAAAAATGGCGGCTGATCTGCAAACGTTTTATCCTTCCTGTACAGGAGGATTGCAGCAGCGATGCCTAATAAAACACATAAAACAAGGTACCAGGAGGGGTATTGCCAGCTCAGATTCTGCACTCTTACGGGGAATTAGTTGTATAAAGGTATGGCCTTTAAACGCTCACAAAGATTGAAAAAATATCCAAGTGCCCTGCTTCTCTCACTCCTGCTCACGCCCCAATAATTGAACCTTTCGGACGTTTTAACGGTATCGTTGTTAGCATTTCTAAATCTATCAGGCTTCATGAACAGGTTTTCACTTCTAAAATCTATTTTTTTTGTTGCAGGAATACTTTGCCTCTCGGCCCGGTTGCAAGCATCTTACTTGCTCATTCCGATGGATGAAGTCCAGCGAAATCACCTGAAAGCTTACGGGATTACCTATTGGGTTTTGGATGCTGGCGTTGAAGCCTACTGGCTTCTCAACTACCGGGGTGGTTCATTTGCCTTTGAACACAATGAGCTTTTCGAAAAAGAATGTAAGACAAGAGATGTTTCCTATCAGGTAATCACCAACGGCGAGTTTGCACGTATTCGCACCCAAATAAGCGATCCGGAAGCCAACCAGGAAACAATTAAACTGGAAGCCCCGCCAAAGATTGCCGTGTACACGCCCGACTTCAATAATCATGGCGAACGAATCCAACCCTGGGATGATGCTGTTACCCTTGTGTTGACCTATGCAGAAATCCCTTATGATAAGATATATGACCGTGAGGTATTAGAAGGTAAGCTTGCAGAGTATGACTGGCTCCATTTACATCACGAAGACTTCACTGGTCAGTACGGGAAATTCTACCGGTCCTTTAGTATGCAACCCTGGTATAAAGAAAGCCAACGCCGCCAGGAAGAATTGGCGCAAAGTTTGGGGTATTCAAAAGTGTCTCAATTAAAATTAGCCGTCGTGAAAGAAATCAGAGAATATGTGGGAGGCGGAGGATTTATGTTTGCGATGTGTAGTGCAACTGATTCATATGATATCGCTCTTGCAGCTGAAGGGGTGGATATTTGTGCAGACGTTTTTGACGGAGACCCGCAGGATCCGCAAGCGCAAACGAAACTTGATTTTGATCAGTGCTTTGCTTTTAAAGATTTTAATCTCGTAACGAATCCTATGGAGTATGAATTTTCAACCATCGACAATCGCGATCGTACAGTTATTCCTGAACAGGATTATTTCACGCTGTTTGATTTCTCAGCAAAGTGGGATCCCATTCCATCCATGCTAACACAAAATCACACACGGACTGTCAAAGGTTTTATGGGGCAGACAACTGCTTTTGATAAAAATTATATCAAGTCTAATGTGCTGATTCTTGGTGAAACAAAACCTGAAGATGAGGTAAGGTATATCCATGGAATTTTTGGGTTTGGTACATGGACATTTTACGGAGGGCATGATCCTGAAGATTACAGGCATTTTGTAACTGATCCGGATACGGATTTGAATCTCCATCCTACAAGCCCTGGCTACAGGCTTATCCTCAACAATGTGCTATTCCCCGCCGCTGAAAAAAAGAAAAGAAAAACCTGACCTGCTCATCAACCGTCATGTATTTCGCTTGTAGCGACGTCTTTGTTTCCATTTATTTATTGTGAGATATTTTAAAGCTCCGACAAAAATGATTTTGGATTGTGAAAACTCATTCGGTTTTTTCAAGATGCCTTTTTGAATACGCTCATATCCCAACATATCAAGTAGATCGTAAGTAAGGCTTTCAAAAATTGCAACATCTTTTTCAGTGAGTGTTTTCTTCCAATCATTGATTCGTGTGGGATCCGGTTTCTTTCCTACAAGTTCGTGGGTCAATCGCTTGTAATCAGAGATTTTATATCCCTTGCCCGCAATCATGTTTTCCTCGAATTCAATACCCATGAATGCACATATTCGTTTGCATTCCTCCTCGGGATTTAAGACCAGATTTTCGTAGTATACCCGGAGACATTTGTCGGGAAAAGCGATTTCTGCGGCCAGCCCAAGACAAAGCGCTTCCATCCACTTTAAAGCTGCAAAAACAGGATCATTACTTCCGAAATCTACTTTCTTCTGAGATGCATAGACGGCTCTTCCATCTCTCACCAAATGAATGAATAGACAATTCGGAAATTCTTTGTTGAGAAAAGAAGCATGCCTTAGATTGACAGGAGTGGAATCAACCCAAAAACTGAAATCAGACTTATCCACCAATGAACTGTATTGGTGAACAACACTTGACATGAATGAGGAAAGATTCGAATATTCTAAGACATCAGGCTTATCAATGGGCAGACTCCATATTTTAAATCTTTTATTCTTCATCAATTCCTCCAATATTATTTCCGCAGAATTTTTATTCCCTGAAAATAAATGAGCAAGCTCAAACTTGAATTGAGATTCGGGTGTTCCTAATATTCGTTTGTGACTAGCCAACATGGATGCCAACAAGGTAGTACCGCTCCGGGGTGCCCCACCAATGAATAGCTCTGTACTTTTTAATGTTGAATGATCCATGATAGATTCCTAATATTGTCGTCAGTTGCAAAATACAGCTTTTGTATCTTCAGCCATTCAGACTGCTGAAACATTATCTGTGATCAACCCATCTGCAGAAGGGATTAAAATGAAGTCAAGAATATAGATCCCAAATGAAAATACTTGTTCTTACAATTGAATATCCACCATTGGGAGGCGGTGCCTCTCCATTGATCCATGATCTCAACAAATATTATGTAGAAGAAGGACATGAAGTTGTAGTTGCGACGATGGGGTTTAAGCGATTGCCAGAAACAGAAGTTATGGATGGAGTATCTGTACACCGGATTGATAGTATGCGATCCAGAAAACATATGTCGCAGCCCTGGGAGCATCTTGCATTTATAATCAGGTCGAAGCAAACACTTAAAAAAATGCTAAGATCTCGATCCTTTGACATCTGTCATACTCATTTTATTCTTCCTACGGGGATTCTTGCTCAATGGCTCCGAAAAAAATATAATATTCATTACATCATCACATCACATGGCAGTGATCTTCCCGGTTTTAATCCGGATCGATTTAATTTTATCCATCATTTTACACCTCCTCGCATAAGGTCCATAATTGATCAAAGTGCTGCTATCGTAGTCCCTTCGGAATACTTAGGTCTGCTCATCCGAAAAGCGGCACCTGGCCGAGATGAGAAATTACGTCGGATACCAAATGGAATCAATACTGAAATCTTTGTGCCTGGTGAGAAAAAGAAAATCATCGTATCGTCCGGCAGGTTGCTTGAGCGGAAAGGATTTCAATATCTCATCCAGGCTGTGAGCGAAAAAGATCTAGGCTATACTGTCCATATACTTGGTGACGGTCCGATGATGAGCAAATTAAAAGAACTAGCCCTGGCTTCCAGAACGCCTATCATATTTCATGGCTGGATGAATAACACAAGCGCAGCTTATAAATCACTTCTTTCCGAAGCAGCTATTTATTGTCTCGTCTCTACAAATGAAAATGCGAGCATTTCTTTGATTGAGGCACTTTCATCTGGATGTGCTGTAGTGACTTCAAATGTCTCGGGCTGCCCCGAAACTGTGAAGGATGCAGGAATTTGTATCGATCCCGAAAATGTAATATTGCTAAGCTTGTCACTGCAACAATTGATTGGCGATACTATCTATCGCGAAGGATTGATGCACAAAGCGAGGAACCTCGCCATCAGCAACTATCATTCTCCTTCCATTGCAAGGAAGTATATTGACGTTCTGAAATCAGTTATATCCGGATGAGTGAGCTAAAAAGAGATACGCAAATGACACTAATCAGTCGTATCCCGGTGATGCTCTTTAATTTTACATGGGTAATACTCCTTACCCGCCTACTGGGACCTGAAGGAAATGGAATCTACACTTTTCTTACAGCAGTTTTAAATCTTTTCATTACAGTAATTGGTTTCCAACTCAGCAGCTCTTTGACATTCTTTTTGTCAAAGACTCCGGATGAAAAAGAAAAAATCTTCAGCAGTGTGGGTGTATTTACATTTCTTTCAATTAATCTATTTGCCATTTTATTAACGATCCTGGTCTTTGTTGCCCCTCAGGTTTCTAAGTACTTTATCCCTCAAGGTCAACCGATCGTTTTTTTCTTTTGCTTTTTGATTATATCCTTTATTTTACGAAGTGTCAACAGTCTGATTTTATCTGCATTACGAGGCGTTTTCAGGTTCAGACTATATAATTTATTATCCATTGTCGCCCAAGTAATTCCAGTATTCATTTATGGTTCGTTATTTTTTTTGACACTAGATCATACTGAAACAATACCCTTACCTACATATTTCAAAATAATTCTATTGTCGGAGACGATCTCAATGCTGATAGGCATCATTATTTTATATCTGACCAGGTCGATATCCTTTTCTTCGGATTATAAATCCTATCAAAAAAATATCTTTCAGTATTCCTCCAGAAGTTTAGTGATTTCCCTGGGCAGCTTTTTAAATAAGCGACTTGATGTTTGGTTTGTTCAACATCTGAAAGGGACATTAATGCTGGGATATTATGGACTGGCGACTCAAATCACAAATTTCGTCACTGAAATAATGACACCATTCAATCAGGTTTTACTTCCATATCTCGCTGGCACGAATGCAGCCCAGCACAAAAAGATGGTTGGAAGAATAGCTAGACTTAATTTTACAATTGCATTCGTTGCTGCCATTCTGATTATAAGTACAGCACGATTCTTTATTCCGTTTGTATTCGGAAATCAATTTTCTAATGCTATACCTGCAACACAAATTCTTTCGATAGGTGTTATTTTTATATCGATGCGTTTTGTATTCAACAATTACTTTAAAGGAATCAATCAGTTCCGGTATCCCATCTATGCTTCCTGGATGGGTGTGATCGTTACCATTCTCCTGGACATACTGCTAATTCCAACCTATGGAATTGTTGGTGCTGCTCTGGCTACAATCACTGCGTACGGTTTGTCGTCAGTGTATCTGATTATGAAAGCCTCAAAGAACCTTGGGCTAACTCTAAAAGATATTTTTTTCCTTCAGGTAACTGATCTAAAATGGCTAATTAGCCGCTCGAACAATCTGGATACTAAATAAAACAATACGGCTATTTCCAAAACTGTTTTCTGTATCTGTAAATGAGGTAAGCCACCAGAAAAGCACCAATAATACCTAACCATCCCCATTTAGATAACGGAGGTTCGTAGTACAATTCAATTTTATGACTACCCGACTCTACATAAAGTCCGGTAAATCCAATATGAACCATATGTAGGGATCGCGGCACACCGTCGACCTTTGCTTTCCACCCTGTATCAAACGGAATTGAATAGAATATAACAGAAGGTTTTTCAAGATCAATGCTTCCTGTAATTCTGTTGTGTGTGAAAGATTCCATTTTCATAGCCTTCTCTGGCAGGATCTTTAGATTATTGCCCACATATGCACCGTCCAATTCTGGGTTTTCCATTTCAACTTTGGGTATATCACCGATTTCAATTCCCGAATTATTCTCTATCACTATCCCCTTATATAATGCTAAACGCTTAGTATTTTTGTTCTGCCTGATAAAATACTCGTAATCTATATACTGATCAAACGGAATCCCAAAAGGAATAAAATATGTATTCTCATAAAGCGAGATATTCTCTATCTGATGAAATTTTTTATAAATCACATTATCAACCATGTCAATTGTCTTTTCATCGGACAAGACATATTTTATGGAAAATAATGGGTGCAATAGCTGGTTAAAAGCCAGTCCTAACAACCAGCGTGTGTTTGCCTCTTTCTTTCCGTCGATCATTTCCATGATACTCAGAAATCGAACGTAATTTTTTGGATTAAAGGACTGGTACATCTTGGTTCCAAAAAAACCCTGCACCATGCCGTCATTATAACCTGATTTGACAGAGCCATATACTTTGTCGATCCTGTAAAACTGTGTACTATCTATATATTTTATATAATCAACTGCATCGCGTGAAAGATCAAAATGATATTTTTTATTTTTAATATCAGCCTTTGCTATAGGCTCCCGTTCATTGAATGCCGGCCATGATAAAATTGCAGCTTCAACAGCTATAATGAGAGGTAGAAAACTCAGCGCATATTTCCTCGCGATTCCTGACCAGATCAGGCTGAGAATGAGCACATAAGTAGCCAGAAATATGGAAACAGTTATAAGTACCGATTGCGCAATTCCTATTTGTGGTTCAGTCCATGGAATCCATAACAACGTGATCAATAATAAAAATGATCCCACCAGTACAGGCAAATTCAATTTTCTCCCACGAACAATTTCCTGCAATCCCATCAATCCAACGAAGAGAAAACTAAATGGAATAAAAAGTGAAAGTGCCCCTTTGTAATAGTTGCCCGAAAAACCATAAAAAGCATATCGGAAATACGGAAACACAATCAGAAAGACCCAGAACCCTAAAAAGATTCCATACAGCCATCGTCTTCGCGTTGTGGCTAAAGCAAAAAATTGAAATACCATGAATAGGGTGAATAGCCCTATATAGAAAGCCGGAGCCTCCAGGTAGTTTTGCCAGCCCTTAAACACATTGCAAGTACCTAACCCATCGTTGGAGTAGGTCCGGTATAAGGCAGTTAGTAATTGTTCCTCATTTGCTAACTTAAACATAGGCCGATCGGATAATTTGTCACTATACGATGCATCACCTCCTACTCGTGGACTGTTGACAATTCGATGCCAACGTCCTCCAATGAAAGGAAGTGCAAATAAAAATGCAAATACTCCGCAAATCAATAGACGTTTATAGCCTCCCAGTAACTCTCTCCACGAATTTCCATACAGATCGAGTATGCGAATCGCTGCAAATAGAGCCATGAATAATAGCAGGAAATAACTTCGCGTACCTAACAGTGTAATAAAGGGGATGGGAAATAACCACCATATTTTTTTCCGCAATAACCATTCAAACCCAAGCAGTCCAACCGTCATCCAGAAGATATGATGCGAATGCACATACCAACTACTTCCAATGACCAGGTAACCTCCAAACGTATAAATCACTCCCCCTACAAGGCAGACTGGCAGGGAAAACTGGGCTTCGCGAAGAAACTTATAGAACACTAAACCTGTCGCAATAAGATATGCAGCCTGTAACCACACTATGCTATAAGCGATTGTAACAGGAGTCAATGAGAGCAGGATTAATTCAAGGGGGTTGTTCAGATAACCTGGATAGGTGTTCGCACCCATGCCAACATAAAATGACCAGCCAGGGATACCAGCTTCCTGAAAATATCTTGCGGCCTGCACCATGTTAGGATAAAAAATAGTAATTGTATCCGAGCCGATATCATTGAATATGAATAGGTCAGCGCCAAAAAGATATCTCCAAAACAGAATCACTGTAATTCCCACAATCATTGTTGCGAAAAGCAAGAAAGTTTGTTTTTCACCTAAGAACCATGATAGTGGATTGAGCTGAACTTTGGGT
>JAYUXX010000035.1:0-2295 GCA_043752765.1 Saprospiraceae bacterium
TCAGGTTGAGACTCCAGCATTTAAAATGCTTTCCGCAGAACAAACCGGACTTCATTTCAATAATGATTTAGTGTCCACTTTAGAACTCAATATCTTCCATTACATGTATTTCTACAATGGAGGTGGAGTTGCGGTAGCCGACTTCAATAAAGACAACTTACTGGATATCTATTTTACGGGAAACCAAAGCCCCAACGCCTTATTTCTCAATAATGGTGATCTCACTTTTACGGATGTAACCACTACATCAAAGGCTACCGGCGAAGGAGCATGGTCGACGGGTGTAACCATCACGGACATTAATAATGATGGATGGCTGGATATCTATGTCAATCAGGTTGGTGCATTCAGAAATCTTTGCGGACATAACAAGCTGTATGTGTGGAAGTCATTAACCAAAGAAGGTGTTCCAGTCTTTGAAGAATCTGCTGCTTCGTATGGCCTTGACCTGACCGGATTTGGCACACAGGCTGGCTTTCTTGATTACGATAATGATGGTGATCTGGATTTATTTCAACTCAATCACTCAGTTCATAATAATGGAACCTTTGGTCAGCGGCATGATTTCGATAGTACATTTCACGAAACAGCCGGAGACCGGTTATTTAAAAATGATAACGGGAAATTTGTGGATGTTACTTCTACATCGGGCATTCTCGGGACTGTGATTGGATATGGATTAGGGTTATCCTTTTCCGATATTAACCTGGATGGGTGGACAGATATTTATGTGACCAATGACTTTCACGAAAATGATTACCTGTACATCAACCAAAAAAACGGAACCTTTAAAGAATCCCTGAGCGATATGATACGGCACACAAGTCGCTATTCGATGGGCGTAGATATAGCAGATGTCAACAATGACGGTCACAGTGAAATATTTACGCTGGACATGCATCCTGAAGATCCATTTATTTTAAAATCCTCGTTGGGTGATGATGATTACGGTCTCCATTTATTTAAGTTACAATACGGATATAATCATCAATATGCCCGTAATACCCTTCAATTAAATAATCGAAATAATACGTTTTCCGAAATTGGTTTCTTCGCCAATGTGTTTGCTTCCGATTGGTCATGGTCAACCCTGATATTCGATTTTGATCACGATGGGTATAAAGACATTTTTGTCTCGAATGGCATTCCCAAAAGGATGAATGATATTGATTATGTCAATTTCGTTTCCGATGATGATTTGCGTTGGAAAATCAACATGGATGAAATGGATAAAACAGATTTGTCTTTTGAAGAGAAGATTCCTGAAATAAAATTGATCAATAAGTTTTATAAAAACAATCAAAATCTCAGGTTTGATGATGTCTCTTCATTCATTACGAATACCCTACCCAGCTTTTCAAATGGAGCTGCATATGCAGATTTTGACAATGACGGAGATCTTGATATTGTCGTCAATAATATTCGGGATGAAGTATTTCTTTATGAAAATACACTCAATCATCAACCTGGTGAGGATCATCATTATATAAGTATCAAACTGGATGGACCTAGTAGTAATCCCCTGGCACTAGGTGCCAAAGCCATTGCTTACAAGCAAACAGAAGTTATTTACGCTGAACAATTTCCAGTGCGGGGCTACTTATCCTTTGTTTCCCCTGTGCTTCATCTTGGTTTAGGAAATATCCAATCGCTTGACTCGATTATTTTGATATGGCCTGATAATACTTATCAGAAAATTTCTCCGGACTCAATCGATCGAACTGTTACACTTAAATATAAAACCGGCCTGCGCAAATACAATTATCAACCGGCAACTTCAAATATTCCATCGTACGATGATATCACTGATGACGTTGGGATTGATTTCATTCATGAAGAAAATGAGTTTGTCGAATTCAATCGCGAACAACTGATCCCACATATGACTTCCACCGAAGGACCTGCTCTTGCCGTAGGAGATATTAATAAGGACGGTTTGGATGATTTTTTTATTGGATCATCCAAAAGAAAAAAAAGCGGGATATATGTTCAAACTAGTGAAGGAAAATTTATCGATCTCACCGGAAAAGCTATTTTGAATGACAGTCTGTACGAAGATATTGATGCTGTATTTGTAGATATAGAAAATGATGGTGATCAGGATTTGATCGTAGCCAGCGGTGGAAATGAATTTACCGGCGCATCGATTGCAATGTCCCAGCGAATTTATATTAATAACGGTAAGGGTGATTTTACCCCGGACACTTTCGCCATCCAAAAAATATATTTGACCGCCGGATGTCTCGCAGTTCATGACTTTACCGGAGATGGCTTTGTGGATATATTTATTGGAGG
>JAYUXX010000036.1:0-28499 GCA_043752765.1 Saprospiraceae bacterium
TTATGTACTTTTTCAGTTTCCGGGATTAACATTTTGGCTGCCATAATTGCTGCTGGTGCGGAAATGATCGATGCAGTCAGAAGATGCTTGGCAAAATAAACTCTGGCGATCGGATCGTCACCTCCAAGGAATCCAATGTATGCCGCAAATACTCCGCCTGCAATCGAGGCCATTCCTCCTGTCATGATGCACAGGATTTCGGACCTGGTCATCTTTTCGATATATGGTTTGATCAGCAATGGGGCTTCAGTTTGTCCCAGAAATACATTCCCGGCTGTTGATAAACTTTCCGGACCGGAGAGTTTTAACGTACGTGTCATCACCCATGCCATCCCCCTGACCACTAATTGGAGTAGCCCGAAATAATAGAGGATGCTTGATAAGGCAGAAAAGAAAATAATCGTTGGTAGAACCTGAACCGCAAAAATGTATCCAAAGGAATCCGTTTTTTTTACCAGGTCACCAAAAAGAAACTCAGAACCGTATTGGGCGTACTGCAGAACTTTAACAAACATGGTGGCGATCCAATCAAATCCTGAATTGACAAAAGGTACTTTAAGGATAAGTAGCGCGAGGGCTATTTGCATCACAAGGGCAAGAAAAATCGTTCGCCAATTGATATGTTTCTTCTTCTTACTCAACAGGTAGCATATCCCCATAAATACAGCCATGCCTAACAGTGCCCTTCCCAGGCTTTCGATCAAACTCATATATCAAGGTTATAACCCTCAATTTATGCTTAATTCGGTATCAGTTCATGTGTTTAAATTACTTCCTGTGGGGAGCACAATCCCCTAAGTTGTTTTTTATCCTGCTTCAAGTTTCCTCAAGATTGTTATCCGAACCTGATTTTATTAATTTCACCGATCAATGGCAGACAAACCTTATCTGATAGGCATTACCGGTGGAAGTGGTTCCGGCAAGACCAGTATCATCCATGAATTGCGGGATCTATTTACTGAAGATCAGTTGTGTATCATCTCCCAGGATGAATACTACCATCCTCGCGAACAACAGATCTGGGACGATGCGGGCTATCAGAATTTTGATTTGCCTGAATCCATTGATGCCAAATCATTTTCCCATGACATCCGGAAATTGATTGATGGCAAAAATGTGATCAAGGAACAATACACATTCAATAATCCTAACAAGGAAAAAAAGGAGCTGATCTTCAAGCATGCTCCCATCATTATCGTGGAAGGATTATTTGTCTTTTATTTTGATGAGATCCGAAATCTGCTGGATCTGAGAATATTCATCGACGCCGAAGACATTATCAAACTGAAAAGGCGGATCGTCCGGGATGCAGGTGAAAGAAATTATCCATTGGAAGATGTTCTTCACCGCTATGAACACCATGTGTTACCATCTTACAGATCTTTTATCGAACCCTTTAAACGCGAAGCTCATATCGTCATCAATAATCATAGTAGTTATGATAAAGCGATTGATGTCATGTCCGCACTGATAAGGGATCGAAGCGTGAGGGGAATAAAGTAACGATTTACGATTTACGATTTTGGATTTTGGATTTGCGATTTAGATTTGCGATTTTAGATTATTACTAGTTTCTAATTTCTATCCCGCATTCATTAAAAATGGCGGGACCATCGTCGTACGATGGATTTCTAATTCCATCATGCATTCATTCGTAGATGGCGGGACCATCGTCGTACGATGGGTTTCTAACCTTTCTCAATACTCTTTGTAATCACCTTATATACTTCGAGAATTTCGGGATGAGTATCTAACATTTGAACATGCTTTTCGATAGTTCGATCATCACCACGTATTGCCGGGCCGGTCTGACTCTCAGAAGGACCGTGTTCCAGCGCGTTGTCGATCGTTGTTTGGATAAGCGGTTTTAATATTTCAAACGGAACATTATGTCTTGCGCAAATATTCCCGGCAAGAGATAATATATGATTGGTAAAATTATTTGCAAAAACAGCAGCCAGATGAAGTGCCGATTTTTGAGTGTCTGTCATTTCCACTACCGTTGAAGAAATCTTTCGTGCAAGTGTTTCCAGTTTTGATACGACTTCCTCAGAATCCGAAGTGATAATGATGGGAATTGTAGTCCAATCAACTTTATGAACACCGGAAAAAGTTTGTAGTGGATAGAAAACACCCTTCTTTGGAAATGGAAGAATATCATATTCCGCAGCACCAGAACAATGCACAACAATACCGTTTATGTCCTGTAGTTGTAGAAGGATTGAGACACTGTAAATGGCATCATCAGACAGGGTGATAAAGTAAATATCTGCGTCTTTGGCGATTTGATTAATGTCACTGAGAACACTCGCATCATTCAATTTTTGAGAAAGAAGTTGAGCCGAATAATCTGTTCTGTTATACACCTGGATAATATCACACCCTGCACGCTGTAGTTCCGGCATCAGGTGTTGCGCAAGGCGTCCTGCTCCGATACAGACAACTTTCATTGCGCAGAGAATGTCATTACGGTCATGCTTTTCTGAGACGTTTATACATTCCAAAGAACATGCCTATTAACATGATCAGACTTCCTGCCCAAAAAAGATTGATGCCCGGAAACAAGATGGCTTCCAATACGATGTAATCATTGCGAGGTACGTCTTCTGCCATTTCAATAGCTAGTGCAGGCTTAATTACAGGTTGTGCGAGAAGTAAATGAAATTCTTCTTTTTCAGGTTCAATCCGCTCTAACCTTACGTGCAATCCAAGGTCAGGGATATATGCCTTCATGTTAAATGGGCTTCCGCCACGGATATAATACAACGGGCGAGCTACATAGGTCTTTCCGCTTTCTGTTTTTATGTCCAGTACAGCGTGAATGGCGATATCATTTTCTTCAGCAGTATAATTAGGATGGGCTACCTTATTATCAACACCTCTCATAGTGATGTTCAATCCTTTCCAAATTTTAGTTTCGGAGGGGTGAATTTCAAGCGCTTCATACTTCAATGATTGATCCACTGGAACAAGGCTATCAATCGATGAAGATTGTAACCGTACGCGAATATTATAATCATTGATTTGATCAGACATTCCATACAACAATCCTTTTCTTACAAGAAGAGTTGGAAATACTTTTTTGCTTCCTTCCTGATCTTCATGTGAAATCGTCAGGTTACCGGCAAGGGCAAGGTCATTTTCCTCACTTACATAACCCGGATGTTTTGTGCTCAATGAAATACTGTCCAGTCTGATTTTGAATTTACCAGTCACCACAGAGTCACCGGGCATGACATGAAAGAGATTGTACTTAAGCAGGCTATCTGTCTTAGCAACATTCGCTACATCCTGTTGCTCGGGAGGAAGCCCGGCAATGTAGGTAAAGATGTCCCGATCCATATAGCGCTTCGTATCCGGATTGGCAGTGGCCACTTTGGTGAGCTTACGATCATAAAGTACATCGGGATACGTAGTAAAATGTTCAACAGTATCACCCGCTTCACTCATTTTAATAAACTCTATTTCATATGCCCGCGTAAGTTCTACAAGTGTATCGGATTTATAAGTGACCCAATATCCATTCATGAACATGGGCATGTCTTTAATCAAAAATGCATTCTTGCCCGGGTTTAAACCTTCAGCCAATCCTTCCTGCGCAAATCTGTTTTGACTAATTGTTCGCTTGTTTAATCCACTCGCCATAATTCCTACTAACATCAATGCAAAGCCCCCATGAGATAACGCAGAGGCCATTGATCCCAAGTTACCTTTCGCATAATTGATCATGTAAGTGATGCTCGTAATGATTCCAAAACTTGCAGCAGCTAACATTACAATGTATTGCCAGCTTGGCAGAAAAATCCAAAGTGATAACAGATAGGCGAGTGCACCGCCAAGTACAGCAGAGATTAAAAGATGTTTGAGAAATCGTGTTTTGTTAGCTTCCCATCCCATTCCACCAAATCTCAGCATGAGTGTTAATCCTGAAAGAATAGCAAGTAGAACAGCAATCCACAATTGAAAGCGGTTATGGTGGTCAATTGGCTCAAGAGGCATGGCTTTATGGTGAAGAGACATATCTCCTTTCCCCATGATTGAGCCATATAAATCAAGAAGCTTATTCCACACAGGTATACTGGTGGTAAACGTAATTAACAGGGCAGAAAAAGCTAGAATTAACGACCCCACAAACATCCAGAACTCACGGCTTTGAATAGGTTCTTCTTTTTTAATAGTCGGAATTGATCGGGATCTGGAGAAGAAAAGATAGCCACCCGCTATTGCAAAAAGCCCAATAAATCCGATGAGTTGCCACTCAAGCCCCATTTCTGTAAATGCATGCACACTTTCTTCACCCAGAATTCCAGAGCGTGTAAGAAATGTAGAATAGACAACCAGGAGAAATGAAATAATATAAAAGAGATATGTGGCTTTGATTGAATGCCCGGTGTTTCTTGAAATAAAATTTCCATGAAGTCCTGCCAGAAGTATGATCCAGGGAACAAGCGACATATTTTCCACAGGATCCCATGCCCAATAACCGCCAAAACTCAATGCTTCATAGGCCCATGCTCCTCCCATTAATATTCCTAACCCTAAAATGGCAAGCGAAAACAACGTCCATGGCATTACAGGTTTAAGCCAGGCAGTATGTTCCCTTTTCCACAAACCTGCAAGGGCAAAACAAAAAGGTATTGTAACAGAAGCAAATCCTAGAAATAATGTCGGTGGATGTATTGTCATCCAATAATTTTGAAGCAATGGATTAAGTCCGTTTCCTTCAATCAGGGGTAGATAATTTGGATTATTAAAAATAGGAGCCTGCATCGTATCTCTCAAAAGGAGAAAAGGACTGCTCCCCATTTTAAAATCATCAGCAAAATATATTCCGGCAATCATGGAGACAAGTACCAATTGTACCACACTTAACCAAGTCATAATTCCGGATTCCCATTTGCCTGCTGTTCGCACTACGATGGTACCCAAGACAATGTGCCAGAACATCCACAGCAGAAAACTTCCTTCCTGTCCTTCCCAAAATGCCGAGAAGATATATTTCATCGGGAGATCATCCGATACGTGATCCCAGACATACCTGTATTCGTAATACTGACTGATCATCATAAAAAAGATAATCCCGATAGCTGCAAAAATCGAAAAGCCGTGCACATACCATGCAATACGGCTTAACCGAAGCCATGAAATATCCTGATTGAGGATAGTTGTCTTTCGGTATGCCAGGATGGCGAGTATGGCAGAAACAAAACCTGAAACAATAAAAAAATGACCTAACCGGCCTGGAAGGAGATGCTCTCCAATGTATTGAATGTCCTGCATGAAAAATTACATATTGCTTCTTGCAAATACCTCTTCGTTCTTATACTTTGAAGGACATTTCATCAGGATGCTGGAGGCAATGAACGTTTCCCCTTCAAAAGAGCCGGTAGCGACAATTTGTTCGCTAAGTTCAAAGTCCTGAGGTTTGGCGGCAAGCAAGCTGACCTGATACTCTTCACCTTGTTGGTCTTTCATATAGAAAGTAAAAAGATTTGCATCTTTTTCGGCATCGTAATACATGGGTTTATCCTTCGAAAGGACACCGACGACCTTTGCGGGTTCATCTGCTTTTCGAACCTGAGAGAAGGTGCTGTAGGTACTCATGTCTTTCGAAGCAGAAATGAGCATGACCACACCAGCGGCAATCAGGGCGACAATTAATAAAGGCATAAGTTTCATCTCGGGATCTTTCTGATTTTAGGGCTAAGCCTGACAGTACTAAATCTTTGTGCAAATTTACACCAAAATAGCCACTATCTCCTGCTTCAATTGTAACGAATTGAAGTACTAAAAAGTGCCATATAAGTCATTATGAAAGAAGTTGTTAGCCTAAAAAATGTAGGAATCTACCAGGAAGGGGTCAAAGTGCTCAGTGGGGTAAATCTTTCCGTCAGTCAGACTGAATTCGTCTACCTCATCGGTAAGACAGGAAGTGGAAAAAGCTCACTCATGCGGACACTTTGGGGCGATTTGCCTCTAAGGGAAGGAGATGGTCAGGTAGCCGATATTTCGCTTTCCAAGCTCCAACCGGAAACCATTCCTACGCTGCGTAGAAGGGTAGGAATGGTGTTTCAGGATTTTCAGCTGTTTCCACAATGGACAGTAGATGAAAATCTTCGGTTTGTGCTGGATGCAACTGGAACAAATGATCATGGAGAACAGAGTAAGATTATTGCAGAAGTTTGTTCAGATGTGCACCTTACGGATCAGATCAAAAGACCCGTTCATCAATTATCAGGTGGTGAGCAGCAGAGAGCAGTAATAGCTCGAGCTGTATTAAATAAACCGCAAATTTTGCTGGCCGACGAACCGACTGGTCATCTTGATCCTGAAACTGCAGATGCCATTCTGCAATTGATGCGAAGGCTGGCTGTTGAATATCACACGGCTATTCTGATGGCTACCCATAATATACAGATCATCGAACGATTTCCCGGACGAGTTTATCGGGTGAAAGATGGTGGAGTAGTGGAGGTGGATTGAGTACAAAGCGCGAAACGTAAATGGTTATCCACCTTATGGAATTTTAGCATTTCTAGAAATTATTCTTATCAGTACAGAAAAGAAAATATGAGCCCCATTATTAAAGGTATTTTAGCTGGCATAGCAGGTGTTGTAGTTGGCAGTGTTGTGAACATGGGGATTATTTCTATAAGCAGTTCAATCATTCCCCCTCCGAATGGAGTAGATGTTACGACAATGGAAGGCTTGAAATCGTCCATGCATTTATTCCAGCCCAGGCATTTTGTAATGCCTTTTTTAGCTCATGCTCTTGGAACATTTGCCGGGGCTTTTCTCGCTGCCAATATAGCTGCAAATCATAAAATGAAATTTGCGCTTGGCATAGCTATTTTTTTCTTGATTGGAGGGATTGCAAGCACTTTCATGGTTCCTTCGCCAACGTGGTTCACAATTTTAGATTTAATCTGTGCTTATATACCTATGGGTTATTTGGCGGGCAGGTTAGCAGTGAACAAACAAACTAATAGCGAAACAAGCACTTTTGAGAAGTAGTAACAATGCGCCAATTAATTTTAATAAAGAGTGTGCGTAGATGCGCTCTTTTCTTTTTTCAGAATTTGATTTATCATTTTGTTTATTCTGAAAAAGTCTAATTTATAACTTATCATTCATTAGCATAAAGGATAAATCATGAGAAAACTTGTTTTCACATTACTTATAATCGTTCATCTTTTGTTTTCCTTGCTTTGGATATCATGTGAGAACAAAACAGTAAACAACAAAGAAACACCTGTAGAAATAGTTGCTTCGCCTGAAGAAAGCTTTGCGCTGGACACGTTTTCCAAATTGCCTCCGGAAATAGATGGATGTGCCTGCTATTTTTCCAATGATAAAACAGAATTTGGCGCTAGAAAATACATTTATGCTGATGATTTTGGCAAAAATGCTTTTGTTTCCATCAATGGGGAAATGAAAAAATTTGTATTGACCACTTCAGAAACATTACCTGGTGACCGAACAGTGAAGACATTTGAAAATTTAAATTATACCATAACCATTGACTTCAAGCAAGTCGGACAAGTAGATGAAACCTGGCAGCAAGCAGGAACTATTAAAATCAGCCCAAAAGTTGGAAAAGCAACTATTACAAACATCTACGGCGAATGCGGCTGTTGATTGAAGGAGTTTTTAATTACAGAACTTACTACTAACGAGTTTTCCGAAAACTGAGACTTTATACTTTAGGGCACCTCTAATAACCAACTGATCAAAAAAGAACCTTGTTGAATGTCAACACATTATGAATTTATTTAATACAAATTAAGGGGTTATTCGAGGTTTCCTTTAGTTTACCTTTCAAAAGCAGTCATAGGGAATCTTTGTAAATCTTACATTTATGCTACAGGATCTGCTTGCGCAAATGTTTGTCCGAAAACGCTTTACCTGGAAAAATTCGCCCCATATTCCAAAATCACCGTATATTCACGATTCTAAAAATTATAAAAATGCTTTTTAGCTGTTTACATCACCATCATCATCAGCCTTACACTCAGGTTAGGTGACATTGGTATGTTGTAAATAAAAAATATTCCAAAACCCATCTGAGTAAATCTGATGGGTTTTTCTTTTTTAGCCTCTTCGATTTACTCATCTTGAAAATTTAAAATGAGTAAACTCAAAATTGCTATTCAGAAGAGCGGACGTCTAAGTACAAGGTCCCTTGAACTTTTAGAAGAATGTGGTATTAAAATCACATTCAGTGAACGAAGCCTTAAAGCTGAAGCTATAAATTTCCCCCTTGAAGTTCTTTTCCTGCGTGATGATGATATTCCTCAGTATGTTGAACAAGGTGTTGCAGATATCGGCATCTTAGGAGAAAATGAAGTGTTGGAAAATGACAAGGCAGTGTCGGTCATTGAAAAGCTTGGATTCGCATCCTGTAAGTTGTCGTTAGCCATACCAAAGGATGAAATCTATACCTCAATTCGTTATTTTGAAGGTAAACGTATAGCCACTAGCTATCCAAGGATATTGCGAAGTTTCTTTCATGAAAAAAATATTAATGTTGAAATTGAAACCCTTGGGGGTAGTGTGGAAATTGCTACGGGCATCGGATTAGCAGATGCTATTTTCGACATTGTGAGTACCGGAAGTACACTTTTAATGAACGGCTTAAAAGAAGTAGAGGTCGTGACGAAAAGCGAAGCGGTTATCATTTCAAACCCTTCTTTGCCCCTGGAAAAAACTAAAATTTTAAACAACCTCTTGTTTAGATTAAAATCTGTCAGGAGTGCCTCTGAGAATAAATATATTTTACTGAATGCACCAAATGAAGCCATCCCTGATATTTGCAAAATCTTACCCGGAATGAGATCGCCTACTGTTTTGCCCTTGGTTGAGGAGGGTTGGAGCAGTTTGCATTCTGTTGTCAAAGAAGAGGACTTCTGGATTGTCATTGAACGGTTAAAATCGTTGGGAGCCCAGGGTATATTGGTAGTCCCAATAGAAAAGATGGTTCTCTAGACAGCCTGAACAATTACAAAAAAATTTGATTTATGAAAACAATAAGATATCCGTCACAAAATGATTGGCCTAAACTTATAAAACGTCCTGTCATCAATTTCAAAGACTTGGAACGTGTAGTAAATCCCATTTTTGAAGACATCAGGAAGGAGGGAGATAAAGCACTGAGAAAATTTACTTTCAAATTTGATAAGGTTCGTTTAGAATCAGTTTCAGTTTCCGAAAAAGAAATAAATCATGCCATGAAATCCCTTTCCAAGGAGCTAGTTGCAGCAATAAAATTAGCTTCCGGGAATATTGAAAAATTTCATTTGGCTCAAAAAGACAAATCAAAAGTTGTTGAAACCACGAAAGGAATTTTTTGCTGGAGAGAAAGCAGAGCAATTGAAAAAGTTGGCATTTATATTCCAGGGGGAAGTGCTCCCTTATTTTCAACAGTTTTAATGTTGGGAATACCGGCACAAATAGCAGGGTGTAAAGAGATTATATTGTGCACTCCTCCTGATAAAAAAGGTAAAATTGATCCAGCCATTTTGTTTGCTGCCAGGTTAGTAGGCATAACTTCTATATTTAAAGTGGGAGGAATACAAGCCATTGGAGCCATGGCTTTTGGAACAAAATCAATTCCTAAAGTGGATAAAATTTTAGGCCCCGGAAATCAGTTTGTAGCTGCTGCAAAGCAACTAGCTCAGAAGTATCATGTGGCCATCGATATGCCTGCGGGACCAAGCGAACTCCTGATTATAGCTGATGGCTCTTCCAGTCCTGAGTTCATAGCTGCAGATTTACTCTCTCAGGCAGAGCACGGTCCCGATAGCCAGGTGATCCTTCTTTCGAACAGTGAAAGCCTCATTAATAAATCAATCTCTGCATTGAAAAAACAATTAAAACGAGTACCCAGGAAAGATATAGCCGTAAAAGCTCTCAAAACCAGTAAGGCTATTGTGTTGAATAGTATTCAGGAATGTATTGAATTTAGTAATTGTTATGCTCCGGAACATCTCATTCTGGCCATGAAGGGTGCAAAGCGATACATTCCCGAAATCATAAATGCAGGATCCGTTTTTATAGGAAAATACAGCTGTGAAAGTGCGGGAGACTATGCAAGTGGAACCAACCATACACTGCCAACAAATGGTTATGCTCGCAATTACAGTGGAGTGTCATTAGATACATTTGTCAAAAAAATCACTTTCCAGCACGTAACGCGAAAAGGACTTGAAACGTTGGGACCCGTTATAGAGGTAATGGCAGAAGCCGAACAATTAATGGCTCATAAAAATGCAGTCAGCATTAGATTGGAAACTATCCATAACATTAAAACGTGAATCGGTATGTTTAAGTTAAATAATTATGTTCGTCCAAATATTCTCACACTGACTTCATATAGCAGTGCCAGGGATGAATTCAATAGTAAAGAGGGGATTTTCCTGGACGCAAACGAAAATCCGTTCGGATCATTAAATCGTTATCCCGACCCACAGCAGGCGGAACTTAAAGCAGTTTTGAGCCAACTAAAAAAAATACCTGTTGAAAATATTTTTATTGGAAATGGTAGTGATGAAGTGATTGATTTAACGATACGCATATTTTGCGTACCCGGACAAGACAATATCATTATCTGTCCACCCACCTACGGAATGTATGAAGTGGCGGCTGATATCAACGATGTGAAAGTTATAAAGATCCCCCTGACAACGGACTTTCAATTAGACATAAATAGTATTTCAAATCATAAAGCAAAGATTATTTTTCTTTGTTCACCTAACAACCCGACTGGAAATGAAATAAAGAATCTTGATTCGATTCTTCAATCCTTCAGCGGCCTCGTGTTCATAGATGAAGCATATATTGATTTCAGTGGTAAGGAATCAATGATCGGTAGAATAGGGGATTACTCTAATTTGATTATTTCACAAACGTTAAGTAAGGCATGGGGATTAGCGGCTGCAAGAATTGGAATTGCATATGCTGACAGAGAAATTATTTCATTTTACAACAAGGTAAAACCGCCCTACAATGTGAGCAGTCTTAATCAACGAGAGGCACTTCAAGTACTGGATGACAATGGGACATTCAGACAAAATGTGACTACCATTCTTTCTCAGAAAGTTTGGTTAGAACACGAGCTTTTGCAGTTCGATATCGTTAAAAAAGTCCACCCCTCTAATGCCAATTTTATACTTGTTGAATTTAGTAATGCAGACACGATTTATAAGAAGTTGGTGGAGCAAGGAATTATAACACGAAACAGAAGTACAATGGTGAGTAACTGTATCCGCATCACAGTGGGCAGTACTTTGGAGAATCAGGCATTAATCAACGCACTTAATCTAATCTGCGCGTGAAAAAGATACTCTTTATTGACAGGGATGGTACAATTGTGATCGAGCCGCCAACGGATTTCCAAGTGGATAGTTTGGAAAAGCTGGAATTTTTTCCGGGTGTATTTCAACATCTTTCACGCATTGCTAAAGAATTAGATTATGTTCTGGTCATGGTTACCAATCAGGACGGGTTAGGCACTTCAGCTTTTCCGGAAGAAACATTTTGGCCGGCCCACAATAAAATAATCCAGGCTTTCAAAAATGAAGGAGTGGAATTTTCGGAGATATTGATTGATAAATCTTTTTCTCAAGAGAATTCTCCTGACCGCAAGCCGAATACGGGGATGGTTAAACATTATATGAAAGGGAATTATGATTTAGTAAATTCATTTGTGATTGGGGACAGAATAACTGATATACAGCTTGCCCATAATATAGGATGTGAGGCGATTTTCATCAATACAGAACGACATGAAAATGCTTTGTTGTCCTCCACGTCATGGGAAGATATTTATAAGTTTCTATCGGCCAGACCTCGTAAAACATCACTTACACGTATTACAAAAGAAACACAGATTACAATTCATCTAAATGTTGATGGTTCTGGGAGTAGCAACATCTCAACAGGCTTAGGATTTTTCGACCATATGCTTGATCAGGTGGCCAGGCATGGAAATCTTGATTTAATCATTCAGGTCACAGGAGATTTGCATATTGATGAACATCATACAATAGAGGATGTCGCCATAACTCTGGGTGAATGTTTTGTAAATGCGATTGGTAGTAAAAAAGGGATTGAGCGTTATGGATTTTTGTTGCCTTTCGATGATTGTTTGGCCCAGGTAGCGGTTGACTTTGGCGGTCGTCCCTGGCTGGAGTGGCATGCTGAGTTTAAGCGCGAAAAAATCGGTGATATGCCGACGGAAATGTTTATGCATTTTTTTAAATCATTCAGTGATCATGCGAAATGCAACTTACATATAAAGGCGGAAGGAAATAATGAACATCATAAGATTGAATCTATTTTTAAGGCATTTGCCAAGTCAGTAAAAATGGCCGTCTCCAGGTCAGGAAATCATTTTATACCAAGCACGAAAGGAATTTTATGATAGCCATCATTAAATACAATGCGGGTAATATTACTTCTGTAAAGAATGCCGTGAAGCGGTTAGGCTATGAGTGCATCATAACGGATGATCCCCAGGAAATCATTAGTGCAGATAAAGTTATTTTCCCCGGTGTGGGGGAGGCAAGTTCCGCTATCTCTTATATGAAAGAGAGGGAAATGGATAAGTTGATTGTTTCCTTGAAACAACCTGTCCTTGGTATTTGCCTGGGCCAGCAATTGATGTGTACATTTTCTGAAGAAGGGAATGTCGATTGCCTGGATATTTTTAAAGCCAAGGTTAAGAAATTCCCGGCGCTTGATATCGTGCCGCACATGGGATGGAATAATTTGCAAAACATTCATTCAAGACTATTTGAAGGCGTTTCAGCTAATGACAATGTCTATTTTATACATAGTTTTTATGCTGAAATATGTAAAGAAACAACAGCTACTTGCGAGTATATAATACCCTTTAGTGCCTCCATGCAAAAAGAAAATTTCTTTGCTACACAATTTCACCCTGAAAAATCATCAATTGTTGGTGAACAAATTTTGCTCAATTTTCTAACACTGCCAAACCCTTACTCAACATAACAAGCCTTGCGAATCATACCTGCCATTGACATCATTAACGGTAAATGTGTTCGACTCACACGTGGTGATTACAATTCTCAAATCATTTATAACCAAAACCCATTGGAAGTGGCCTTGGAATTGGAAGCCAATGGTATTCAATATTTACATTTGGTTGATTTAGATGGTGCAAGATCAGAACATATTGTTAACCACAAACTATTGAATGCTATCGCTACGAAAACATCGCTAAAGGTTGACTTCGGTGGGGGTCTTAAAAGTACCCGGGACATAGAAATTGCTTTCGAAAATGGAGCCACACAAATTACTGGGGGAAGCGTTGCATATCATAATCCTGCATTGTTTTTAGAATGGGTATCCTTTTATGGAGTTGAGAAGATTATACTTGGCGCAGATGCATATAACAGAAAAATTTCAACGAATGGCTGGCTACAATTCTCCGAAACAGATGTAGTAGATTTTATAAAGGATTACAATCTCAATGGGATCAATTATGTCATTTGTACAGATATAGGTTTGGATGGCATGTTACTTGGACCTGCTTTGGATTTATATATGGAAATAATACAGAAGACCAATGTTAGACTCATTGCAAGTGGTGGCGTCGCTACCTTGGATGACTTAATGAAGTTAAAGAAGATTGGTTGTGAAGGAGCAATAGTAGGGAAGGCTATTTACGAGCATAAAATCCAATTGGCAGATTTGCATAAGGTAAATTAATCGGTAACAATAATGCTAAAGAAGAGAATTATACCATGCCTTGACATCAAGGATGGAAGAACTGTGAAGGGAATCAATTTTGTAAATATTCGGGATGCAGGTGATCCAGTTGAGTTGGCAAAGCGATACATGAAGGAAGGTGCGGATGAGTTGGTATTTCTGGATATCACAGCAACAATTGATCATCGAAATATTCTGGTTGATCTTGTTGGAAAAATAGCCGAAGTCACGAATATTCCTTTTACAGTGGGCGGTGGAATCAATTCTTTATTAGATGCACAAAATTTGATTAAAGCTGGAGCGGATAAGATTAGTATCAATTCTGCCGCTGTTCGTGATCCACAGTTAATAAAAATGATTGCACGTGAGTTTGGATCTCAGTGTGTTGTAGTTGCTATAGATACCAAATTTGAAAAAAATGAATGGATGGTTTATGTAAAAGGTGGGAGAATGGCTACAGGCATCAGAACGATTGAATGGGCTGAAGAAATTGAGCAACTGGGTGCCGGAGAGGTTTTACTTACTTCCATGAATAACGATGGCACTAAAAATGGCTATGCAATACAAATTACTAACCTGATAAGTAAGACATTACATATTCCTGTAATCGCATCAGGTGGTGCAGGAAGTATGGAACATTTTAAAGAAGTCTTTCAGCAGACGCAGGCAAGTGCCGCATTGGCAGCCAGCCTGTTTCACTTTGGAGAACTAAACATTCAAGACTTAAAAAAGTATTTAAAACTCGAAAACATCCCTGTAAATGAAAATAAATTTTGAAAATGATAGCCATCTTATTCCTGCGATCATACAAGATGATGTAACGCTTCAGGTTTTAATGTTGGGCTATATGAACGAGGCTGCATTTTTAAAAACGCAGAAAGAAGGGAAAGTCACTTTTTTCAGCCGCAGTAAAAATAGGTTGTGGACCAAAGGCGAAACGTCCGAAAATTATTTAATCGTCAATCGGATCGAGGTAGATTGTGACAACGATACGATTTTAATTAAGGTGACGGCACTAGGACCGACATGCCATAAAGGAACAACCTCATGTTTTGGTGATGGATCGGCTAAGGGATTTTTATACAAGTTAGAGAATACAATTGCGCAGCGACTTACTGAGAACGATGACCACTCTTATACAAACAGAATATTCAATAAGGGTATTCAAAAAATTGCTCAAAAGGTAGGTGAAGAAGCTGTTGAATTGGTAATTGAAGCTGTAAGCGGATCTGATGAGTTATTCAAAAATGAAGCAGCAGATCTTCTATATCATTTTCTAATTCTTTTGAAAGCTAAATCTATTGGCCTACAGTCTGTTGAACAAGTTTTATTAACAAGGATGAAAACAACTCAAGCGGAATAACCTGGCCGAAGGATTTCAAAAGTCATTTTCGATTTGTGTGGTGAGTATTATGTGTTCAGTATCATTAACACCTCTTTGTTACTAACACCCATGAACACGTTCAACAAATCTTATGCAAACCTGTTTCTCAAGTTAATCTTTGTTAGCCCACAACGCCTGAGAAATGACAAACACGAACATCCCTGTTATCAATATTAATAAAGTCAGTTTAGAAGAATTCGCCGGTGATCCTGCGAGGAAAGCTAAATTATATAACCTCGTATATGTTGCTGGCAACGAAAAAGGTATTTCAAGGAAGAAGTGGGGAGAGAAATTTAGATATTATGTAATTGACAAGTTGATAAAAGAACCTGATGTTCTTGAAAGGTTAAAGAAATTAGCAATACCTCCGGCGTGGACAGATGTTTGGATTTGCAAAAAGGCAAATGGTCATCTCCAGGCCACAGGTTTTGATATCAGAGGCCGGAAGCAGTACAGGTATCACACGTTGTGGAACAAATTACGCAGTGAGACCAAGTATTTTCGACTTTATGATTTTGGAAAAAATCTTCCGACACTTCGAGAGCAGTTGGAAAAAGATATGGCTGTTCCGGGATTACATATGGAAAAGATCCTGGCCACGATTGTTTTATTACTGGAACAAACTTCCATCCGGATTGGTAGTTCATTTTATGAAAAACTTTATGGGTCGTATGGGCTGACAACATTGAAAAATAAGCACGTCAGTATTAAGGGAACAAATATTTTGTTTTCATTCAAGGGCAAGAAAGGAATTGATCATGAAATTTCGCTTCGAAGCAAACGCCTGGCTAACATTGTTAAAAAATGTCACGCTATACCTGGTAAAGAATTATTCCAGTTTTACGACGAGCAAGGAAAAATTCACCCTGTCGATTCAGGTATGGTAAATGAGTACATCCAACAAATCAGTGGAGCCGAATTTTCAGCTAAGGATTTCAGAACCTGGGCAGGAAGTGTACATGCTCTTTCAGCATGCCATGCAAGGGGGGTTTGTGAAGATTCAAATTTGAAAACTACGGTCAATGAAGTATTAAAAGAAGTTGCCCTGCAATTGGGCAATACACCGACAGTTTGTAAAAAATATTATGTACATCCACTGGTACTTGAGTTGTATCAATCCAGAGAGCTTTACAAATTTACCAAAGAGCTCAATAATTCAAACCAATCTTTAAATGATTCGCGATATACCCCTCACGAAAAAGTATTGATGAAAATACTGAAGTCTGATCTTAAGACTACAAAGACAATAGAGATTATTTAATATTCTGAAACAGGACGACGATGCATGGAGGTTATTTACACAAAATGATTACCCCGTGGGTTTTGTAATAATTAATTTAATTCACGGCTGACGACTCACGCTTTACGAAGGAGTATTGCCTCGCTGGGGGAGCAAACTCCCAGCAGCGGCTAAATGCTGGGCACGTGAGCAAGTGTCATTTGGCGGCCAAGGGTCTCATAATAGTCATTTCAATTCGTGGATGAAGATTTTCTGGCTGTGGGAGCAAATTCCCGACAGCGGCCAAGTTTTTCGTAATGGACATTTTAATTCACCGATGACGGCTCACGCTTCACGAAGGAGTATTGCCTTGCTGTGGGAGCAAACTCCCAGCAGCGGAACAGTGCTTGGCACATGAGCAAGCTCCCAGTTAGCGGCCAAGGTTTTCGTAATGGACATTTCAATTGACGGATGACGGCTCTCGCTTCACGAAGGAGTATTGCCTTGCTGTGGGAGCAAACTCCCAGCAGCGGAACAGTGCTTGGCACATGAGCAAGCTCCATTTAGCGGCCAAGGGTTTCGTAATGGACATTTCAATTCACGGATGACGGCTCACGCTTTACGAAAGAGAATTTCCTGGTTGTAGGAACAAACTCCGAACAACGGCAATTTTGTTTTTGGCTAAGAAAATTGAATCTAAAATCTAAAATCTAAAATCAAAAATAATTCTTTCTGCCTTTTTAACTTTTCTGCCTTTTCCGCCTTCTATCTTTATTCATTTTCATCCCCCAAATCATAACTATAATTCTCTACTTCTTCCACGGACATATTCTCCACATACTTCTCTGAAAAACTTTCAAACGAACTCATCTCAGGTTTGAAAACTTTGTAAGCCTCATAAAGGCTGTTGAGCATTTCGATCAATTCAGGTTGAGGGAAACAATCCGTTTTATCTTTTCGGTAATGGACATGCGTCCAGATGCCCGGAGTACCATTTAAAGCGTCTTTATCAATTCCAAACCATTCCTTGTCATATTCCGTTTGGACAATTGGTATGTTAAAAAACCAGGCTAGAGTGAGAATTAAATGTTTGCATGCATCAAGTTGTTTCTCAGTATATTTTTCATAATAACGGTAACCCCTCCATTCACTTCCCATATCCATCACTTCATCTGCCAGAATCACCTTATTATTGACTACAGTTTTGAATGTTCCATCTTCTTGCTTGATTACAGGACCGTACGAACAAATTTCTATTCCAATTGAGGTTTTATTAAGAGACGATCTCTGCTCGGCAGAGATGTTGCTGTTCTTGCTGCTTAAGCCTAAATGATATGCCCATAGATATTCTGGAAATGCCCGGTATACAACCCCATCAAAAGGATTCGGATTGACGCCCGTTTTGCGCCCGATTACAAAAGCTGTACCCACCCGTTGCGTTTCCTGTTCCCACCAACCGATGGTAAAGTCAGGTCTTGGACCTCCGGCTGTATGATGAAGAATGATTTGTTTTTTGAAATGTAATTCATTTATGTATTCATCATCATTCAGAAAAAGTTTAGTAGACTTTGGAAAAAAGGTGTATCCCTTTTCCAGGAGAATCTTCCAGGTGTTTCTACCTACAACAGCATCATTATCCAATAAATATTTCTTCTGAAAGGCTTTTACGGCTTTTACCGTTTCGGTGTCAAATACACCACTTTCCGGATTGTTAAATCCTGCCTCTTTGAGTAAGGTTTGTAGAAAGGTAACATCCGTTCCTGAATCACTTTTGCGTAGGGTTCTCATAGAAGACTAATTAGACAGGGAATGTCCGAATTCTTTATCACAATGCTTATAAACAATGTATAAAATAAGTAAGAATCGGCAATTTAATTGGCCTGATTACAAGTAATCAAAATCTGCTGAAATTTGGTTCTGCGTCATGGAGACTGAAGACTTTCAGATTTTCAAATGCCGTTCGCTCATTTTCGTCATCCGTACAATACTTCTCTTTATATACAATACATCGCAAGAATACTTTTGTGTCATCAATTATCAACAATCATTTAACCACAAAAAATAAATTGAAATTAAAATTAGTATTGGTCTATTCCTCGCTGCTATGATTGCAGTGACGACAATGTCCTGCCAGAAGGACGAAGTCAAAAGTATAGTTGGCACTTGGGAAGGAAACTGGGGCTTCGGCACAGAAACTCCAACCAATTACGAAAAGTGGGAGCTCATGAAAAGTGCAGATCTAACTGTCTTTTATGATGATGGAGGCATATATGCAGAAGGCAGCTGGTCAGTGGATGGCGTAAACTTCGAAGCGCAATACACTACCATCATTCTTAAAAACGAATATTCCTTTTCAGGACTAAACGGTGCACCGCTTGCCGAAATTATTGGTAATTGGAGAAGCACACCAAGTTCAGCAGATGGCGGAACATTTGAAATGTTTAAACTCTGGAATCGAAATGCTTGAGATTTGAAGCATGGAAAATTTACAATTTCTTTCCCACTGAACATTTTCATTTCACCCTGTTCCATGCTTCATCTTATTTCCCAAATTTAATACCTGTATAATTCGAAGGTGTCAATTGTAATAATTCATCTTTAATTGTATCGCTTATGTTTAATTGCTTGATAAATTCATGAAGTGATTCCTTCGTAAGTTTCTCTTTACCACGGGTTAGTTCTTTTAACATTTCATAGGGGTTTGAAATGCCTTCACGCCTCAGGATCGTTTGAATGGCCTCAGCAAGTACCGTCCAGTTGTTATTTAAATCAAGAGACATCATACGTTCATTTGCAGATAATTTCTTCAGCCCTTTTCGAATTGAATGAAACGCCAAATAGGTGTGTGCAGCTGGAACACCAATATTTCGCAGTACGGTGCTGTCAGTGAGATCACGTTGCAAACGACTTACAGGAAGCTTGTCAGCCAGATGTCCAAAAATCGCATTCGCCAGGCCTAAATTACCTTCAGCATTTTCAAAATCAATCGGATTTACTTTGTGGGGCATAGCAGAAGACCCTACCTCATCCGGATTTGCTTTTTGTGTAAGATAATTCATGGATATGTATGACCAGACATCCCGGCAAAAATCAATAAAGATGGTATTGATCCGCATTGAAGCGTGACAAACAGCAGCCAACTGATCATAATGCTCTATTTGAGTAGTGTATTTGTATCGTCCGATATGCAAATAATTTCTGGTAAAGTGATCTGCCCACTCTGACCAGTCATGAATCGGAAAAGCAACTACATGTGCATTAAAATTTCCGGTAGCTCCTCCAAACTTGACTTTTAATTCAGTCTTTTCCAGCGTTTCAATTTGCGCATCCAACCTTTCTACAAACACCATCATTTCCTTTCCGAGAAGCGTAGGGGATGCAGGTTGCCCATGTGTATAAGCCAGCATAGGTATCTGCAACGTCAATTGAGCAAAATCCATTATGGCATGTCGAGTTGCCTTTGCAGCGGGAATCAGTTTAGTGTTATAGGCTTCCCGGATCATTAAGGGAAACGCACTATTATTCACATCCTGAGAAGTTAATCCGAAATGAACCCACTCTCTTAGAGAAGACATGTTCAGACCATTCAATTTTTCTTTTATAAAATATTCTATAGCCTTGACATCATGATTTATGCTGGATTCGATATCCTTAATCGCTTGCGCATCTTCATCGGTAAACTCTACTACTATTTTACGTAGTTGTGCTATTTCTGTTGGAATGATTTCCACTCCTAAAATCATTCCACTTTCTGCCATAGCAATCAAATACTCGATTTCAACGAGCAAACGATACCGCATGAGTGCGAATTCTGAAAAATACTGAGCCAACTCTGCAGTCTTATCAGCATACCTTCCGTCTATAGGTGAAATATTATGCAACATGTAAATGATTCGCTTGGATAAGCTCAAAAATACACGATTCACGCGTCATGCAGGAAATGTCCGTTTAGAACATCTCCGGGTCAATGTTAGTAAAGGCCTCATGTTCGGCCATTTCATGACTGAATGGAATCGTAATCGAAGTTGTGGTACCTGTCCCAATGACGCTGTGAACGGAGATTTCCCCTTTTAGAAAATTTACGCGGGCAGAAACATTTTCGGTGCCCATGCCTTTTCTTACATCCTGAGGATCATATCCCTTGCCATCGTCTTCCACCATGATTTCCAGATCCTCTTCATTTCGGATCAGCTGTATCAGGATCTCTTTAGCCTGGGCATGCTTGAGACAATTAAATAACAGTTCCTGTACGATCCGGTAAATATGAAGTGTAAGCACCACAGGCAAATCTTTCAGCCCCCCATAATAAATGAACTCCATACGAGGCGTTTCCTCAGATTGGATCCGGTTGACAAGATCATTTATAGCAGGTACAATGCCCATTTTAAGCAAAGCACCAGGTTGCATATTATTGGATATCGTTCGTACCTCACTGCAAGCCTCATCAAGCAACGTATAAGCTTTATTGTATTCTTTTTGATTGGTGATGTCAGGATTCTTTGCCTGTATCGCGTCGAAATGAAGTTTGACTGTTGATAACAATCCTCCTAAACTATCATGCAGGTCTCTGGCAATGCGTTCCCTTTCCACTTCCTGACCCTGCAACATAGAACTCATGGTTTCAATTTTCAGATTACTCTCTAACTCAGTAATCATTCGCATGTTGATCTCCTCATTTTGCTTTGTAATAATTTGATTTGCATTGAGCCTCTCCTGATAACTCCGGATAATGATATACGATACAATTAACATTATGAGTGCACCGACCAGCAAGGCATAGCTGAGCACTTTTTGGATTCTTGATTTTAATACGGTAATGTTTCTGTCCCGGGCCATTTCCTGCAGCTCTGTCTCACGCTCTATATCCCTATATTTAAGAAGCATTTGTTGAATCGTCGTGGACTTGCTAGCATCGTTAAGGCTATCATTGAAAGCATTGTATGTTTTCATTACCTGCAATGCAGCGGGATAATCATTCATTCGCTCATAACATTCGGCTATCTTACGGTAGAGCTCCCGCTTTACAAAAGTGTCATGACCCGCCAGCCGCAGTCCCTGATTGAAATAATATTGCGCCAGTTTAAATTTACCCGCATACATATTGTACATACCCACATGAAGATGGATCGAAGGCAGAAAGGATTGATACCGGATACTGTCATACCTGGTTAACTCAAGTTGCATTGAATCCGGCAGGTCACTAAATAATTGTTTACGACCAGTAAGCGCTGCTATGGTTAGATTATTAATAGTGGCGAGTATCGTATCCTGGATGAGGAGATTCAACTTGCTGGCCTCTTCAAGGTAATTCGTGGCTTCATCGATTTGATTTCGTGCTATATAAACCTCACCGATCTGTTGCAACATCCTTGCTTGCAATAGCGTATCAGATGTTCGTTCCGCATAATTCTTAACCCGATCAAACATCGTGATCGCCTCGAGATAATATTCACTCCCACTGTACAGACGGCCGAGATCAGTAATCGTTTGATACATCATCGCAGAATCGCCTGCTTTCTCATAGAGTTTTTGAGCTTCGATATAATTTTTGATCGCACGATCCAGGTTTTCAATTTCAGCAAGATCTCTTTCGGCTAATATTCGATAGGCCTCTGCAGCTTTTCGGTGTTCACTGCGTTGCTCTAGCTGCGCAATAAGCCGATAGAGCTCGGCACTGGACATTAGATCATATTGCTGGGCACAAGTTTTAACAGGCAATAAGAATACAAATACTATTGACAGTAAAACTGCCATAGAAATGCGAATGCCTTTTAATAATTTCTCATTCATCCCAATAGAGACTATTGAAGTAGTGTATGCAAACATTCAAGAGAGGGGAGAGAAAGAAAAATAGAGGATATGGAGATACCGGACGATAGCAGTATCATTAATTTTGTTTCGTCAAATGATTTTCAACGGCAACGCGTACAAGTCCTGCTGTATTTCTTACACCCAGTTTTGTCAACAAACTTCGTCTGTGCGATTCGACAGTTTTGAGACTTATAAATAAGGTGTCAGCAATCTCCTGAGTGGTATGTTCTTTTATAATTAATTCCAAAACATCCTTTTCACGACGAGAGATTTTAGGTGTAAGAGCAGTTGATTTTTTATTACCTGATCGTTGATTGACAAGGCTTTTCATAATCGTTTCCGTCACTTCCTCACTAAAATACGATTGACCACTCTGGACTGTTTCAATAGCTATAATGAGTTCTTTTTTTCCAGTGTTTTTTAGAATATATCCCTGGGCACCGTATTTCAATATTTCAGTAACGAAGCTTTCCTCATTATGCATCGATAAGGCTAGAACTTTTACTTCAGGATATTCTTTGCTAAGTTTCTGGCAAACCTCAAGTCCATTCATTCCCGGCAAGTTGATGTCTAATAATACGACATCCGGATGGGCGAGTGGCATCTTCTCAAACACCTCTGTTCCAGTATAACATTTGGAAACAACCTCAATACGTTCATGGCCTTCAAGAATGGATTCAATTCCCTCCACAAACATGTTATGGTCATCCGCAATCATTACTCGTATCATATAAAGAAATCTAAAACGCTACTAAACTATTTAAAATTACACACTAAGATTCATTAAACCTGCCTAACCTTCTGATAAACTGAAATCTCAAGCGGATCTCCTGAAATCCTACTGACCTCAACCTGGCTATTCAGCATAGATATAGACAGGATACGATGACGGAACCGAACCTTACATCGAAATCCAATCCAGCCTGAAGGAAGTACTGGAGACAGGTGAAGCATCCCTCCTTTGACGGCTAATCCTGCAAAACCCCTAACTACCGCCATCCACGTTCCAGCCATACTGGTGATATGAAGTCCATCGTCTGTATCATTATTGTAATCATCGAGGTCCAACCGGGCGGTCCGCAGATACATTTCCATAGCTTTATCCATCTTGCCAAGCCGGGTAGCAAGAATTGCATGTACGCATGGTGATAATGAAGATTCATGCACTGTCATCGGCTCATAGAAATCAAAGTGATTCCGGATTGTGTTTTCATCAAAATGTTCTTCAAAAAAATACATTCCCTGAAGTACGTCCGCTTGCTTAATAAAACAAGATCTAAGTATTCTGTCCCATGACCATTTTTGATTGATCGGACGCGCATTCGGTGGAAGTTCGGATGCGGGCATAATTTCTTTATCAAGAAATCCATCCTGCTGCAAATACAATCCAAGTTTTTCATCACGTGGAAAATACATGCCATCAGCAATTTCTTGCCACTTCTCTGTTTCGCCATTTTCAAATGCAGTAGCGGATTTTATTTTTCCCCAGCTATCCTTGTCATTCGATTGAATCAAATTGATTTGTTCGATTCCATACAACAGACACCAACGAGCGATGTAATTCGTATACCAATTGTTGTTGACGTTGTTTTCATATTCATTCGGACCTGTGACACCCAGTATCACCCAGGCCTTTTTATCATTAGAGTAATTGGACCGTTGTGCCCAGAAACGCGCGACACCAATGATCACTTCAAGTCCACCTTCTAGTAAGTAACTCGAATCTCCGGTATATCGGATGTAATCATAAATAGCATACACAATAGCTCCGTTGCGATGTATCTCTTCAAAAGTAATTTCCCATTCATTGTGACACTCTTCACCATTGATAGTCACCATTGGATAAAGTGCAGCACCTTTTGAGAAGCCCAATTTGGATGCGTTTTCAATAGCCCGTGGTAAATGAAGATATCGGTATACTAAAAGGTTGCGAGCCACTACTGATTCGGAGGAACTGAGATAGAATGGAATACAATAAGCTTCTGTATCCCAATACGTACTACCACCATATTTTTCACCGGTAAATCCTTTTGGCCCAATATTTAACCTAGGATCTTCGCCGGTATACGTTTGCCATAAATGGAAAATATTAAATCGGATACCCTGCTGTGCAGAGACATCACCATCTATTTGAATATCCGCGCCATCCCATATTTTTTTCCAGGCATTTGCATGAAGCGATCTCAGTTCATCAAAACCCTGATCAGTAATAAATTTAAGTTTTTGGATTCCGGATGTAAAATGGTCATCAGGCTGGATATATAAACTGGACAAATTGACTAGAAATTTATCCAACACCAGTTTGTCGCCCGAGTGAAAATTCTCTTCATACGTATGGCTTACTTGCTTAGGCTGAAGATGGTGTTCAGTAAGGTTTATGTCAACTCCATTTTTAGTTAAAGATGATTGCATAAACGAACTCACTTTGAAGTTGGTTTTTTTGGTGGTTGCACTCACCATCCCAAACGAAGGATCTATTTTTTCTTCAAATCCCATCCAGAATTGATCACCATAATTTGCATCCTGATTATGCACATCAAAGTCGAGATAAGGCTCAAGTGAAATTTTACCTTCAAACCCTTCGGATGATATAGCGACCCGGACAATTGCCACGTCAGGATCTGACATGCTACAAAATCGTTCAAATCGAAAAATAAGTTTCCCGCCAGATTGAGGATTGATATCAAATGTCCTGACGAGGAGTCCATTTTCCATATCAAGTGATCTTCGGAAATTTTCTACGTTAGTTGTAGCAAGATCAAGTGAAACACCATCGATCTGAATTCTTATGCCAATCCAATTGACACTATTCAGCACTTTAGCGAAATATTCAGGATAGCCATTCTTCCACCAGCCTACACGTGTCAGATCTGGATAATAAACACCTGCGAAATATGACCCTCTTAGTGTTTTACCTGAATAGTCTTCCTCAAAGTTTCCACGCAAGCCAAATCTTCCATTTCCCAGACTGAATATGCTTTCACTAACCTGGTGATTTTCTTTTTGAAAATCTTCTTCGATGATCTCCCAAGGATGATGTTTAAGATAATTTTTCATACAAGTTGTTGAATGATTTGCGAAGGACTGGAATGTCGCAGTCCCGGTATGACAATATTAGCTGCAGATAATGTTGTTAGATCACCAATACCCACAGCTTTGCACCCTGCACGTAATGCAGCTTGCACGCCTTTTGCAGCATCTTCGAATACGACTACATTTTCAGGATCAAGGCCGAGAGCGGCACATGCTTTCAGAAAAACTTCTGGATCAGGCTTGGAAGCTTTTGCATCGTTTCCATCCACAATAGCATCGAAACGGTTGGCAACACCCAATTTTTCAAGCACAGATCTTGCATTCTTGCTCGCTGATCCAAGTGCAATCAGTAATCCCATGTTCCTTGAATCCTCAATAAACGTAAGTGCTCCTGGGAGCATATCCTCCGGAGAAATTGACTTAATGGTATCTACATACACATCATTCTTTTTAGCAGCCCAAAAAAGTTTTTCATCTGCGGTCAATTTAATATCATACCTATCAAGAAGGTATTCCAGTGATTCCATACGACCGGCACCCCTAGTATGATGATCATCTTCGGAAACAAGATCTGCGCCTAATTCTTTGAGGATTTTCCTCCATGACTCAAAATGATGCACGGCTGTATCCACAATGACACCATCAAGATCAAAAACAAATCCTTTGATCACTGTTTTTTCGTTTTGCGTATCAGGTTGTTTTGAATTTTCCATAGTTTTTATTTTATCCGCTACAGATTGAAAAAGGTCAATCGATTTCAGATGGCTAAAGATATTATTCAGTTTCTGCCGGGCCATCATGCCCCCATAGGCTTCGCGAATAGAATATATGTATTCTGCATAGATCCATTCAACTTCCTCTTTGAAATTTATTTTCAGGTATGTATCAAATTCCATCAGGATATTAAAATCACCGATTTCTTTCAACCGATGTATCATGAGGGCTCCATTGCCAGAAATATTCCATCCTCGTAACAAAAGCATATCAGCCTTTTCATCTGATTTGGGTGAATATAGTTCCGCAATTACATCCAATACATGAAGTGCTTTAATTCGATCAGTTTCCATTAAAAGGTCCCAGGCATCTGAATCAAGATAGTGGAGAACAAGCTCATAAGCATACAATATGACGCGCTCCTTATGACCAAGCATTTTTGCAGAACGCAAGCCAGATCTCAGGATGATTTGTACCGATAGCACATCATATTTTTTCTTATCCACCAGATCTGCGGCATACAATGCGTCATCATGGTCACCTTGCTGACTAAACTCTCTGATCACATCAGGTAGCATCCTGTCCATTTGTGGCCGTAACTCCATGGAGGAAACTTTATACGACCAGATCCGCATCCAATGGTACAAAAGGGCAGTCCATTTTAACTTTTGTGACGAACCCACATTCGCTTTATGTTCCGCCAGGACAAAAGCTTCTTTGCGGGTTCGTTGTTCAAGGAAGAATTGTTCCGTGATATTGACAAGTGGTCGCATCCCCGATGGAAAGACATAAGATTCACGACCGCACACTTCCATTGATAATAAGCTGGCACGTTGCTGCAATCGTGGTGCCATTGTTTGCGCACATAATAACTCGAAGAGTTTATACGCCTGTTTAAGTTCAACCATAATCTGATCCTGAAACTGAATAACCTTGGACCAAATTCTGTGGAGGTGAATAAGAACAGCTTCAAGGATGGCAAGTGCCTCTGACAGAGACTGATCTTTTAAAAGTTGCTGAGCACGTTTCAATAAAGTAGCGCTTACCGTTCGTACTGTTTTGATATTATTCCGGTTGATGCGAAACTGACCATACTTATCCACAGGAGCAAGGTCATTGTAAAGGCTGTTATAATCCGGTTTTTTGGTCAGGTGGAGATAATTCGCCAGAATTTGTGCTCTCAGTGTAGAATGGGACATCGCAAAGGACGCTGTAAATGATTTCAATTCACTCACATTCAATTTTCGCAAGACTTCATCAAGAGTTTCTTGTTTTGATTTTTTCTTCGTTCTGCGATTGCGTTGCAGATAATCCCGTAACAACAGGAGGCCGGCTACAGCATGCTTACATCTATTAGATTTTTTATAGATGAGGCAATGGCATTTCGCATTGGCCGCCCCTTCATCTTTTAGGGTTATCTCAACATGATACTCCGGCTGTCTTGATATACAATGGTAAATGCCCGGCTCGGGGTTACTTATATCAAACTCAAGAGAAGTCTTTACCACTTCCTGAGCTTCAGCAAGCAATTCCTTATTAAGTTGATTTTCAATATCGAAAAGATGGACTTTCATCTATTCATTTTCAGATTTATCCATAAAAAGACAGTTTATAGAGGAGAGATGATAATTTTGAGCTTTCATTCCCCTTCGGTACACATAAATTTGCTAAGGTAAGCCAGCGCTATGGAAGTCAAAGATGTTTGTTTTGTTCGCCACGCCAAGTCAAGTTGGGACCACGCGTCCATGAAAGATTATGACAGACCACTGGATCCCAGAGGTTTGCGGGATGCACCGCTCATGGCTTCAAAAATGCGATTGCTCGGACTCGTACCCGATATAATCATTACTTCAGGGGCTAATCGCGCCAGGAGTACGGCTGAATTTTTTATGAAGGAGTTTAACCTTCCGAAGGAAAGATTTTTAGTGCGTAATGAATTGTATGAAGCCTCTCCACAGCAGGTATATGACGTGCTCATGTCAGCCCCTGATGACGCGAATTTTGTCTACCTCTTTGGACACAATCCGACTTTTACGTGGGTGGCCAATAATATCTCCGGGGTGCAAATTGACAATGTTCCTACTTGCGGTGTGGTCCATGCTCAGGCTAATCTTACAACCTGGAAGAAATTCAAACCTGAATATGCAGGGTTTGTTGGCTTCCATTATCCGAAGCAATACCAGAAATGAAAAAAAATAACCCTCTTATTTTCATACACTTTATGGTATTCATGGCTTGTACATCATCTCAGCCACAAACCTATAAACTGTCGGATGAAGAGCTGGCTCATCTTATGTTCGATATCCATTTTGCTGATGTTATCTTACCTGAGTTGCCCGGTGAACAGCAGGACTCCATAAAAGTGATTTTCTGGAAAAGAATGATGGAAACCTATCATTTAACACGGGAGGAAATCCAGGAAGAAATTGATAAACTGGAAACAGAACCGGAAAAATTGAAAATGATTATTGGCCGTGTAAAAGAAATGGCGGATTCAATACAGTGACCAATCCTATGTTTAAGAATATCAGTATACGTTCGATGTCTTTTTTTGGGGCATCTGCTATGACCCTTTTTGTCACCATAGCCTTATGGGTGGGAGAT
>JAYUXX010000037.1:0-2291 GCA_043752765.1 Saprospiraceae bacterium
GTCCGGTATGAAGACGATTTCGGCTTCGGGCAGAATGGCTGCGAGTGTATTATGCAGGTATGCTGCGGATTCTTTATCGGGAGAGATGAGGAGCCAGGGGCCACAACTATTCAAAACCAGTCCGGCCAGGGCAAAGGATTTTCCGCTGCCGGCGAATCCGGTCACATTAATATGTGCCTGATCTGCCAGAAGTGCTTGATGAAGAGATTTTACCGAGGCATCCTGACTATATAAGTCAATCAACCGCTCCAGGTCAGTCATGGGATCACAAAAGTAACGGAAAAAGAAGGATGTGTAGAATAATGAACGATCATCATCGAGCATTCACAATGCGAAAGAAGTTGGGTGGTACAATGAAGTTCTCTTCAAATGTTAAAACAGCTCCTAACGTGCTCACCAACAGAGCGTTAGGACCTTGTGGCACGACTAGTGGTGGCACGACTAGTGGTGGCACTAGTGGTGGTAGATTTATTATGTTGAGACGCGTTATAGCGTCTCAACACAATAATCCGGTATTAACCGTCTACTGAAGCCACACTATGCAGTGTTCTCATCGCGCGACTTTTGGGATCAGTGGGATAGACAGGATTTATATCTCAGGTACAAATCAGCTTAGTATTAAATACACAAACATGGCATTCCGCCGGGCAATTTCCGGAAGGTGGCTTAACACATACATTGGTTAACGATCCTCCAGCAGGTCGTCTATTACATAAACCCTCCGGCCATCTGACCGCGGTTCGGGTCCACTCTCCGTTTTTGCAGACAAAGAAGAAGCATGGTTTACATATTTGACTGCAGCCTTGCTGCTGAGGACGAGGGCCTGTACATCTTGCTATTGTTGAAGTACTATCTGTTGTCGCCACCGCATCTTCAGGAAAACTCAGTTCCCAACCTCCCTCAGGTATAAAGATACTACCCTCAGGAGGGCTAAATTGCTCATCCTTGGGTGAGCCTCCACAACTTATCAGGAAGAAGATTACTACAGCAAAAATCTGGGAAATGATCAAGCACTTTTTCATAATTGGATTTGTTTTGGTTAAAAAGATTTAATCAGCTAGTCAAACCTGCTTATAAAAAGATTGTGACTCGCTCTGCTGAATAATACCTCGGCAACCATTTTCTTAGCATGCCCCGCTACTTCCAGAATGATCACGTACCTGTATCCTATATTTTAATCCATTTTGTCACTTTTTACCCTATTATTTTGAGGTTATTTAGTGCCCGGGGTAAGGCTCATTTTATCCTCAGGGCCAGATCGCGGGTTGATAAAATCTATAAGTTATATCTGGCTGATTTTCAATCGGATAAATGTTAAATGAGGTTAGGTATTCCGGTTAGAATTAAGTACCTTTGCGCCCTTCATTTTTAGGGAAAAACTATGGCAAAAGAACAGGATAATTACGGTGCGGATCAGATCCAGGCATTAGAAGGTTTAGAGGCGGTAAGGAAGCGTCCCGGGATGTACATCGGCAGTACAGATGTGAAAGGTTTGCATCACCTTGTGTGGGAGGTAATTGACAACTCCATAGACGAACATCTTGCAGGATATTGCACACATATTGAAGTGATCGTCAACAAAGATGGTTCGCTTACGGTCATCGACAATGGACGAGGAATACCTGTGGGCATGCATGAAAAATTGCAAAAATCAGCCCTTGAGGTTGTTATGACTATCCTTCACGCAGGGGGTAAATTTGACAAGGACTCATATAAAGTTTCTGGAGGTCTTCACGGAGTAGGTATCAGTTGTGTAAATGCACTGAGCCAACGAGTACTTGCTGAAATCAAACGTGAAGGAAAAATTTTTACTCAGGAATATGCGCGCGGCAAGCCAGTCACTGGAGTAAACGAAATTGGTTTATCTGATAAAACCGGTACGACCATAACCTTCTGGCCCGATCCGGAAATTTTTGAAACGCTTGATTTTAAATTTGACACGCTTGCGAATCGCCTTCGTGAATTGTCTTTTTTGAACAGTGGTCTCAATCTTTCGCTTCTCGATGAACGCGAAACAGATGATAATGGTCAGCCCCGGAAAGAAATTTTTTATTCCGAAGGGGGGCTTCGTGAATTTGTAAATTTCCTTGATGAAAGCCGCACTTCATTGATTGAAAAACCAATCTATGTAAAAGGGAAAGAAGACAATGTGGAAGTTGAGGTAGCCATGCAATACAACACGGGCTATCAGGAACACGTCTTTTCATTTGTAAATAATATTTCAACTAAAGACGGAGGAACACACGAAGCCGGATTCAAAAGGGCCATCACTCGAATATTTAAAAAATATG
>JAYUXX010000038.1:0-5745 GCA_043752765.1 Saprospiraceae bacterium
CAATGATGACAGGGTTTGCCGATTGACATCGTAGTAGATTGTCGCAGGACTAATACCTCTTTACATTTTTATTCCCGCTATTGATACGGCAGAACAAACAGTTTATTCCGTTGTTCTTGTAATGATCGTCTATAAGACTTTCCCTATTTACATTTTGTCAAACTTAAAATAGCAGTGATGAATAATATATTCAGAGGTTTAATTGCCGGTTATGGTGCCCACAAACTTGGAGGAGGATGTCTCGGAACCATTGTTGTCTTCGTTATTATTTGGTTGGTTTTGGGACAGTGTAATTAAGAAATTACTTTCCCTGCATTTTGTAACTCAACTGTGCGTAATTACAGTCAGTCACGTTTCCATTATTAGATATAGTTTCATTGCCGAATTCGGATCACGTAGTTGTTCCGGCTTATTAGGTATTAATATATGAAATCGTGAAAAAAGAACTTTCCATTGGAATCGTAGGAGCAGGAGGTTTTGCATCCTTCGCAGCAAAAGCATTTATAAAAGTTGAAGGTATTCGGGTCAGCGGGATAAGTGATATCGTGGACCCATGTGCGAGACAATTGGCCAGTGAAGTAAATGCCAAAGTCCACCTTGATTATCAGGACTTGCTTAAGGACGAAAGTATCCAGCTAATTTATATTGCCACACCACCTTCGCTGCATTACATACAATCCAAACAGGCTTTAGAAGCAGGTAAGCATGTGATCTGCGAGAAACCAGCTGCACTGAAAACAAGTGAAGCGGAAGAATTAGCTGCCTATGCCCACTCAAGGGATTTGCTGTATGCTGTAAATCTTATGCAGCGGTACAATCCATTATACGAAGTTGTAAATACAATAATCCGCGAAAAATGGCTGGGCGATTTTGTGCATGGTTTTTTTGAAAACTATGCAAGTGATGAAAAATTGATTCCTGAACATTGGTTTTGGGATATTCGTAAGAGTGGTGGAATATTTATTGAGCATGGTGTTCATTTCTTTGATATGTTTCAAGGGTGGTTTGGTTCCGGTGAGGTCATACATGCTTTGGAAATAGCGCGGTCCGAAGTGAAAGGAGAAGTAATTGACAGAGTTCAGGCAGTTGTGCTTTATGACAAAAGCCCTGTAAATTTTTATCATGGCTTTAACCAACCGAAAGTATTGGACCGTCAGGAATTACGTCTCCAGTTTGATCGTGGAGATATTACACTATATGAATGGGTGCCCGTCAAAATTCGTCTGCATGGATTGCTGACATCTGTGCAGCTTAAAGCTCTCAAGGATTTCTTTCCCGACGCAACAATTGAAATACAAAATGAAGAAGCCAATTCTCTGCAAAACGTAAAAGGAAAATTCAAGGAAATATCCTATGACGCACTGGTCACAATTACTTCAGGAAATATTGAGGATAAAATGGGCAGATATGAGGAGTTGGTGATCTCAATGATTAAAGATCAATGGAATTGGATCCTGGATCGGACACATCGTCGTGTCATTGACGACACAAACGCAGTGGAATCGCTCCGTACAGCTGAGGAAGCCACGACGATGGCAACCCGATATTAAGTCGTGGCACCACTAGACTTGGCACCACTAGTGTTGGCACGAGGTCCTAAGTATCTGACAATGAAGGTCCCCAGCGGTGTTTTAACATTTAGTTAACTTCAAAACATCATGATTCGGGCTGGGAAGAATAAATTAGGTTGGACACCTAATCACTTTTTCTTCAAAAAAGCTGACTTTAGTACAAGTACGCTCCCATCCACTTTGCCTTCTACCTCTTCAGGGTTTGAGGTTAGCCGGATGCTCTTGACAAGGGTGCCGCGTTTGAGGTCTTTATTGAAGCCTTTCACTTTTAAATCCTTAATGATTAAAACTGAATCTCCTTCAGTGAGGACATTGCCATTGCTGTCTTTGGTTTCCATAGGTATTCTCTTTAATTAGTTATAATGTTTTTGAGTAAGTGAGCCTCAAGCTTACCGATGATCATTTTGATGTGCCAATGCTCAAGTTGATGAAAACAGTTCTCCTCCTACAAAGTCTGAACAATCTTCTCCTGATCCTTGCGAAGTGCTCTGTTGACCGTGAAAACTCCCACAAGCGTGATGAGCGCCCCCACGAGCATAATGAGTGTCACACGTTCATGAAGAAAGATGCTTCCTGTCACAACAGCAACAATCGGATTGATATACGCATAGATGGCTACAAGGCCCGTGGGCAACTTTTGCAAGGCATAGAGATAGGCAACAAATGCAATTATCGAACTGATGACTACGAGAAAAGCAATAGCCAGCCAGGTGGATAACTTCACATCGTACAACGAGATTACATTCCCGCTGGAGTATGCAATAATGTTGAGGGTAACACCGGAAATCATCATCTGCCAGCCAATGCTATGATATGGATTAAAACCCGTTGCAAATTCCTTTGTATAGATCGTACCGAACGCCCAGGCAAGGGCTGCAAGTAATCCGAGTATCACACCAATCTGAAATGAGGGATCAAAAATTCCACTGAGATGATCATAAAACACCACACATACCCCGCCAAACCCAATCAGGATTCCAACCCACGCCAACCAGGGTATTTTACTGCCACCCCGAAGAGAGAGTATAATCACCAGCCATAAAGGAAATATTGCCCCAAGTATCGCACTTACACCTGCTGTGGTGAGTTTAACTCCCCATGTAGCCAGTCCATTACTAATCATGAAATTCAGCACAGAGAGCAGCAATACGGGATACCATTCTTTTCCTTTCGGAATCGCATCACCACGGATAACGAAAAAAAGTACATACGCCAATCCCGCAATAATCTGCCTCACACCAACCATTTGAATAGGTGGCATAAAACGGACAGCCTCTTTTGTACCCACCCAGGAAACACCCCAGACAATACAAACGACAAAAAGAGCGAGATATGCTTTCTTGTTTGATGACATAACGAAATACCAAACTCAAAGGAACAACTTTTTACGAATGCATGTCAAATAGGGTGTCAACCTCTTATCGAACTTGATCTATTCGATTGCTCAGAATATTCTTCATAAACTTTTAAATCAACATCAAACCAATTTCTAATTAAAAAATCCTTCATGGTCTGATTGTAAAGACAACAGATCAGTTCGTTCGAAAAGATGCAGCTAGAGATGCGTTTAATATCCCTTAATTCGTTCGATATATTTTCCGATAAGCTCTCCGATATCCTGCACGGGTCGCTCACGTGAATCAGTGAATTCGAGTTTTCCATTTACATCACGCACTTCAAATTTGAAGATCAGATCTTGTGGTCCTTTGATCGTATCAAACATTCCTCCATAGCGCAGATCAGCTAAAATTAGCATTGAATCAGTCGGGTATGCAGCCACATAATTATTGGCAAACCACCTTATCGTTTGATAATCTTTCAAAGGAAGCAAAGCCTGATGAATAGAATCATTCTTTGGAATTTCATTAAGGTGATGCAGATTGGGATTTGAATCAAACAGGGAATACTGTCCTACATAAAAACGATCTTTATCCTCAGCTACACACGTCCACAAAAAATTATTTAATATGGTAGGTCCTGTTCTGCATCGGTCGGCGGAAATTTCCCTGTGTGCAAGTGCTTTCTCAAATACCTGATTTACATGCACTTTATTTTTGAACGTCCACAACATGTAAAGAAGGCTGTATCCAATTCCTATATAATTAATAAGGGTTCTTGCTTTGGTATTTCTACGGAGCGTTGCAAAAATGATTGTACAAATGAGAAACGGAATTGTAAAAAAAGGATCTGCCACTGCAATATTATCAAAGGCTACACGGTAATTTGAAAAGGGCAGGAAAGCCTGCGTTCCATACGCAGTAAAACAGTCCAATAAAATATGGGTGATAAACGCAAGAAAAAACAACAGGTACCATTCAAAGTAACGTGTCTGAAGACTTTCGAGATTTTTTCTGAGGTAATATTTATAAAGTCGGAAACCCAGGTAAACAGCTGCAGTAACAGTAACGATTAAAAGCCACCATCTCGGATGATCATCTTGGCTAAAAATGAAATTCAAGCCCAACGTCAAACTTAACAACATAGCAACATTAAGAACCGTGACCAGAATTTTATAGGGCCAACTCTTATGTCGCTCAGTATGGTATAACTTATAAACTAACCCCCCAAAGAGAACAGGCGCCAGAAAGGCAAACACAATCGAATGTGTGAATCCACGGTGAAACTCAAGTGCTCCCATGGGATCCATAAATAAATTCCCAATTACATCAAGATCAGGAATTGTCCCCCCGATAGCACCCCAGATAGGGGCTCGGTTTCCTATCTTTTTTCCAAGTACAAGTTCACCGACCGCGGCACCAAGGACTAATTGTGTAAGTGAATCCATTGGCTACAAATGTATATATTTACCATACACCTGCAATCATGTACCGGTTGGAAATTATATCCATTCAAATAAAAGGGCCACCAATCAATCTTGTGGGTTTATTTGGAGACCCTTCTTAGTGTTTATTTCTTAGTGTATATTTTGTGTTCCTGACTATGGATGTATTGATCAGATTTAATTTCAATTCATTTTCTTGATAATTAAGGGCAAAAAAAAAGACGCGATCACTCGCGTCTTCTATTTTCTCTTTTAGATCACCTAATTATTTAGGCGCTAAAGCTGGATTTAATAAATCGTAGAATTCATTAAGTTTTGGCAAAATGATGATTCGGGTACGACGGTTTTTGGATTTTCCTTCAGCCGTATCATTACTGGCAAGACGATTATGTTCACCGCGTCCGGCAGCAATTAAACGATCTGGATCAATGCCATACTTGGTCTGAAGAACGCGAACTACAGCAGTTGCTCTCCTGACGCTCAGATCCCAGTTGTCTTTGATGCACTCATTCGAAATGGGCACATTATCCGTGTATCCTTCAACCATCACTTCGAGCTCAGGTCTTTGATTGATAATGGAAGCTATTTTTCCAAGAACTTCATTAGCCCTTGTAGACAGGTTAGCACTTCCGCTTTGATACAACATCTTGTCGGAGAGGTTAATCATGACTACTGTCTTATCGACGCTAATTTCCACATCTTTATCTTCAATGCCTCCCTGAAGTTGTCCTTTCAGGTTGACCGATAAGGCCAGATTAATCGAATCTGCTTTAGATTTTGCAGCCTGTAATAAGTGGATATACTGGTCCTTTTTACGAAGTTGCTCAAGCGTTTCTTTCATATTGTCCTGTGCACCTTTGGACATAACGGTCAGATCCCCCACTTGCGTGAGTTGTTTATCACGTTGTTGTTTGCAATCTTCCAGTTGTGCACGAAGGTCGACACGGCTGCTTTCCAGATTCGTCATCTGGGTGCGAAGTGTGATACGCTCTTCTTCGGCAGTTTTGAGCCGGTTCATATAGTCATTAAGGCTTTCACCGCATTTTCCCAGTTGCTCATTGCAGGAAGTCAACTCATTCTGTACGGCCGTAAACTTTTTCTTACTTACGCAGGAAGCAAGGAAAAGCAATGACATAAAAATTAAACTTAAATAGGTACGATTCATTTTGAAGTGTTTTTAGATGATCAATTTTATTTCAATTCGATTTCAAGAACATGTGTTCCCGGGCAGTCGTTAATTGCATTTCTGATCTGCAAAATTAACCCTCTCGCCGAGAGTACCAAGTGCCGCCACAAATGGCATTCGTTTGAAGTGCCGGGACTTTTCTTGTATGGTACAGGTAGTTGCCATAATTTAAAAGCAACATACCCCTTACAAATTACCATTCGAAA
>JAYUXX010000039.1:0-5739 GCA_043752765.1 Saprospiraceae bacterium
TACCGGTTTACTTGGTTCCTATTTGCTAAGATGGTTTAAGAGAAACGGATACGATCACCTCACAGCTACTTTTCAAAACCCGAAATCTAAAATTCCTGCAGATTTACAGCAAGGTATTGAATGGCGTCGTTTGCAGCTTCCTGATATTCCGGATGCTTATGATGTTGTGGCTGATAAAGAATGGGTGATTCATAGTGCGGGCTTGGTTTCATATTTAAAAGAAGATAAATTTCGATTGCTGGAAGTCAATCAGCAAGGCACCGAACATATCGTGAATGCATGTCTCGCTCATCATGTTCAACATCTTGTTTATATCGGTTCGATTGGTGCACTTGGTAAAGAATCCAATAACGTGACGCTCAATGAATCCAGTAGTTGGCTCGACAATGAATTCAGTACTGCATATGGACTTTCAAAATATTTAGGCGAGCTGGAAGTCTGGCGTGGAGCGGGAGAAGGATTAAATGCTTCTGTGATCCTTCCATCGGTCATACTTGGAACAGGCGACTGGCAACGTTCAAGTCTGCAATTGATTGACCGGGTTGCAAATCGCGCACCTTTTTATCCAGCGGGCCAGACGGGATATGTAGATGTGAGGGACATCGCTACGTTTGTTGGAAAAGTATTGGAAAAACAAATGATTGGTGAACGATGGATTTTAAATGGTGCGAATTTAAGTTATCGGGATGTGTATCAAAAGATATCGGCGAATCTTGGACTGACTAAAAATTTCAGGCAAGCTCCTGAATGGTTGGCAAGATTATTATTGCTTGTATCTAATTTAAAAAATGGTCGCATGAGTGTGCCCGATATCATCAATCAGGTGTATGGTACATTTTATTATGATGCCACTAAAAGTACAACGATACAAGGTTTCAGTTATACACCCATCGATGAAACGATAATGGCTGTTACAAAATCTTTTAGTGATGGTACCGGAGGAAAGGTGTTGGATTTTTAATTGTTGGTCGTAACGACCAACGTTCATGACCCGCGGATTTCTTACAAAGGTCGTTTCGGCTAACGCTCAACGACCCGCGGAGTTTTACATGGAATCAGATTAAATAAATGGCATTTGAAATGCAAAATATAGCTGTTGTCATTTTACAAAACTTTTGGTCGTTGAGCCTCAGTCTAAACGACCATTATCTCACTTTAAACGACCCGCGGATTCTCACCTGGAATCAGATTAAATAAATGGAATTGAAAATGCAAAATCTAGCTGTTGGCTTTTTACAAAACTGTTGGTCGTTTAAGCTTCAGTCGAAACGACCATTGATCGTCCCTGTAGTCTCCAAACTTAATCTTCCATGGGTCCACTTTAACAGAATTATAATGCCCAACCCCGGAATCGGGCAAATAATGTCTACCCAAAGATTATAGTTAACATTCTATTAAGACCTCAATTTTATTTCCATTTCACTGTTATCACTTTATTTACATATTAGTCATTTTTACATTCGTTAATGTTATAGAGTTATGGCGCATTCCTTTTGATTAATCGTCGACTTTTGTGATCTTGCACTAACTGAAGTTTGACAAGGACTTTATTTACAATCAGCCTATGAACACAAAATTCTGTCGCTTCTTTGTTGCCTCCTTGGGCCTTCTGAGCATAATCGCATGGTCTAATCCTGTTGAAATAGACTTTACAAATAATCATCTGGACGAACAGGAAGAAGCTATCCGCGAAAGGATTCCAACGGTAGTCACGATTGTCAGCCCAATCTACAATTCTACTGTACGATCATATCTCAATACATACATCTATCGTCGTCCTGCACAAACTGCCAATATGGTGGGATGGGCGAAATATTATTTTCCGATGTTTGAAAAAGCACTTCAGGATGAAGGACTCCCTACAGATCTCAAGTATTTATCAATCGTTGAATCTGCATTAAATCCAAACGCAATTTCAAAATCGGGAGCTGGTGGATTATGGCAGTTTATGAAACCTACTGCAAAAGAATGCGGTTTGAAATGCGGATCATATGTGGATGAACGTATGGATCCTGAAAAATCAACAAAAGCTGCAGTTCAATATTTGAAGACACTCTACCGCATGTTTGGAAACTGGGAACTTGTGATGGCAGCTTATAATGCAGGGCCAGGTCGTGTTCGTTCAGCCGTAAAACGAGCAGGCACAAATGATTATTGGAAAGTTGCAAAATTCCTTCCACAAGAAACTCAAAGTTATGTGCCGGGATTTATAGCAGCCAGTTATATCATGAATTTTTATGCCGAACATGATCTGATTTCACTCGATCCATCTCATGCATTAGGTGAACTCACAACGCTTACTTTGTATGAAGGCATTTCCCTTTCTGAACTAGCGCGAAGATCGGGTTTGACGACAGATATTGTAAAAGGATTGAATCCTTCTTTCGTGCGCAATTATATTCCGGCTTCCACGAATGGTTTTACGATTTGGTTACCTCTCGAATCAGCAGAATTATTCAATTCAGGCCGAATAATAGAAGTTCCGGGACTTCCTGAAGAACTTGTTCTGGAAACTGCACTTGATCCCAATACGTCAAGGGTTGTCATTGCAGGTGAACTGTATAATGTAAAGACAATTAAAAATTATTATAAAGTCAGGTCTGGGGATAATTTATATGACATTGCTAACCGGCACAAGTGCACGGTAAAGCAACTCATGTCTTGGAACAGACTTAAAAGCAGCCGGATTGCTATCGGGCAGAAACTTGAACTCCGCAAAGAAGTGAGAGAACTTGTTCCAGTGATTGTAGCAGTTGGTCCGCCAGCTCCTCCTCTGCCTCCAGTTCGTCAAAATGAAACACTCACGAATCTTCCTTCACTCCTGGTTGAAACCTTCCCTGTAGAATTTAATGCGCCATCTGTTTCTTTTGGAATAGCGCCAAATCTGCCTGTTCACACTGACAATTCCCTTGTATTAAAAAGACGTCAAAGTCTGAGGCAAGCTATGGGCACTTCGCAGATGAGCACCACTGTTAATTCTTCGCAATTCATCATGCCGAGTAATGCTGTTGCCGGCGATGTGGTGAAGTGGAGAGTTAAAGCCTAGGATAAAAAAGTGATTTGGTGATTTGGTGATTTAGTGATCGGGTGATCTAAAATCAAAATCGTAAATCGTAAATCGTAAATCGTAAATCCAAATTCGTAAATCGTAAATCCAAATTCGTAAATCGTAAATCGTAAATCGATTTTATCCTCACTACATTTGTGAATGATAAAAATCACACTACCGGATGGTTCGGTCAGGGAATATGAGGCGGGAACCACATCCATAGATATCGCAAAGTCAATTAGCGAAGGTTTGGCCCGCAATGTTTTGGCTGCAAAGGTTAATGGCGAAGTTTGGGATGCTGGCAGGGCAATCAATCAGGATTCTACACTCCAATTGCTCACGTGGACTGATACAAGCGGAAAAGCTGCATTCTGGCATAGTTCTGCACACTTATTGGCCGAGGCGCTTGAAAATTTGTATCCGGGTGTAAAATTCGGAATAGGACCTTCGATTGAGAATGGATTCTATTATGATGTTGATCTGGGTGATCGTTCGCTGACACCAGAAGAGCTTCCAAAGATCGAAGAGAAAATGCTCGAGCTGGCAAGACTGAAAAACGAATACAAGAGAAGATCGGTCAGTAAAAGTGAAGCACTCGAATATTTCGGACAGAAAGGTGATGAATATAAAGTTGAGCTCCTGCAAGATTTGACAGATGGTGCGATCACTTTTTATCAGCAGGGAACATTTGTGGATCTGTGTCGCGGTCCGCACATCCTCAGCACAGAAAAAATAAAAGCTGTCAAGCTTACAAATATTGCCGGTGCATATTGGAGAGGTGATGAGAAAAGAAAACAACTCACACGTATCTATGGAATTACTTTTCCACAGCAAAAAGAACTCACAGAATACCTGATTCTTTTAGAAGAAGCAAAAAAAAGAGATCACCGTAAACTTGGTGCCGAGCTTGAGTTATTTGCATTCTCCGAAAGAGTTGGTGCCGGTCTTCCACTTTGGTTGCCGCGGGGAACGATTGTGAGAAACAGATTGCAGGCTTTTCTTCGTAAGGAACAAGCGAAGAGAGGTTATCAGGAAGTCATGACGCCACACATTGGCAAGAAAGAACTCTACGTAACATCAGGGCACTATGAAAAATACGGAGCTGATAGTTTTCAGCCAATTCATACTCCGAAAGAAGGAGAGGAGTTTTTACTCAAGCCGATGAATTGTCCACATCACTGCGAAATTTTTGCAGTGAAGCCGCATTCCTATAAAAACCTTCCTGTTCGACTTGCGGAGTTTGGTACTGTATATCGGTACGAACAAAGCGGTGAGTTGCATGGATTATCCCGAGTGCGTGGATTTACGCAAGATGATGCACATATCTTTTGTACACCAGAACAATTGAAAGAAGAATTTCTCAATGTGCTGGATCTTACAAAACTGGTTTTAGCGAAAGCAGGTTTTGAAAAATTCACTGCACAAATATCATTGCGCGATCTCAGCAAGCCGGAAAAATATATTGGCAATCCTGAAAATTGGGAAAAAGCAGAACAAGCCATCATTGATGCTGTAGCAGAGGCGGGTCTTGAGGCAGTTCAGGTGGAAGGTGAAGCGGCTTTCTATGGACCTAAACTTGATTTCATGATTCGTGATGCGATTGGTCGTTCATGGCAGTTGGGAACCATCCAGGTAGATTATAATCTTCCGGAGCGGTTTGAACTGGAATATATAGGTGCAGACAATCAATCGCATCGTCCTGTGATGATACATCGTGCGCCCTTTGGAAGTATGGAAAGATTTATCAGCATTCTGATTGAGAACACCACGGGTAAACTTCCGCTTTGGTTAGCCCCAGATCAGTTTGCTGTACTGCCTATTGGAGAAGGCCACATTGAATATTGTAAAGGTGTATTGGCGCAATTGGAGGAGCAGGGACTTTCAGGATATATTGACGAAAGAAATGAAACCATTGGCAGGAAGATCAGGGACACAGAGTTGAAGAAAGTACCTTATATGCTGTTAGTAGGAGATAAAGAAATTGCTGAAAATAAGGTTGCTGTCCGAAAACAAGCCGAAGGTGACAAAGGTGCAATTAGTGTGGATGAGTTTGCAAAGAATCTATTGAATGAGGTGAATCAAAATTGAAGGACTAAGGACTAAGGACCAAGGACTAAGGACTAAGGACCAAGGACCAATGACTAAGGACCAAGGACTAAGGACTAAGGACCAAGGACTAAGGACTAAGGACCAAGGACTAAGGTCCGAGGACTAAGGACTAAGGACTAAGGACCAAGGAATAAGGTCCGAGGACTAAGGACTAAGTACCAAGGACTAAGGACTAAGGACCAAGGACTAAGTACCAAGGACTAAGTACCAAGATCTAAACTTTCTAAACAGACAGGCTGAGTGCGAGCATTATTAATAAACCAAATAAACTTTATAAACTTTAATCTTTAAGTGCAACAAATAGAAAGACAACTAAACCTTTTAAACTCTCTAAACTTTCTAAACAGACAAGCTGAGTACGAGCTTTAATAATAAACTTTATAAACCCATTCCCCATTCGATGCATACCGCCAAATTTGGATTTTTCATTGTTTGGATGTTCAGTTTTCTATTGATCTACCCGCTTACCGGACAGGATAGCTGCACTCAATTAAACTACCATACCTTTAAAGCTCAAAGCCTGGCAGGTCAATATATTGATCTGGATACATTGGGTATATTAATTGAAACCCCGGAAATTG
>JAYUXX010000040.1:0-5736 GCA_043752765.1 Saprospiraceae bacterium
GATCACAGCTTGCATGTTTTTGAACTTAGCCCTTTTGAGTACATTTTTTTAAGCCGACATCAAAGCACACTCTTGTACTATCATACAAAGCAAAATGTATCTTTCTCATTTTCCATAGATAAAAACACCATTGATCTTCTTCGATGGAATACACAACTGACTACAATCCATGATTCGCTTTATAATCTTCTAATGCCTGGAAGGGGTTCAATGCTTCTTAGGCTTGACAAACCAGGCAGGAAAATGTATCTCGAAGAACATGATACAACAGGCTTGCGTCCAATAACCGTGTTGATTGATAAAAGTAATCGCATGTGGCTTGGTACACATCATGGTCTTTACAAACAACGTAATCTGCAAAACCAAATTCGAAAATCTTCACCTGTTTATGATGCCAAAATTCCTGAGAAATCTCATGTCCAATTTGCCATATCTGGAAATTATCTCGTAACAGGAACTGCTGAAGGTCTTGAGCTGAAATTCTATAATAAACAAACACTGGCATTAGCAAAGGTGATTACTATAACTCCACCTGATCCCACATATACATCAAGCATACTTCATTTCTCTCCGTTTGGAAAAGACTCCATTCTCATCTGCACCAATGGTCCAAGGATCTGGCTTAATACTCAAACCTGGCAGTACCACGCTGTTGATCCCTGGAGACATATCCCAACCGGTTATGCATGGTTTGCATTTCAATCCATCATAAGTGGCCGCTTATACACAATTCAAAATTCAGGAACACTGGATCGGTATGATTCGACAGTAAAAAAATTTGTACCTGTAGAATTAGATAAAGATTTAGGAGAAATACTTCGAAGTCCTACTCAAATCGCTGAAGATTGGGAGGGAAATCTGTGGCTATCGCATCAGGGCTTCTGCAGATTTAATCTCAAACTATCACGTACTGATTATTGCCGTCATGATTTCGAAGGCGCATGGCTTGATCGCAATTCTGTGGGCAATATCGTGATGGATTCCTTCCACCAAGTGATGTGGTTTTCACTACAACGTAATGGTTTGATTCGATATGATCCTGCATCACATACTTTTCAGCAGTTTACCACCAAGGAAGGTTTGCCAGATCTTATAATCAGTCAAATGGTCCTGATCGATCATCATATCTGGATTATTTCACCTTCCGGCCTGGCTTCCATGTCTATTGAAGATTTTACGGTTCGTCGCTACCCGTATGGCATTGGTGCGTTTCTTCACTTCACCCGAAAAGCTCTGGCCTATGATCCATCAACGGATTACCTCTATTTTATGCAAGACCAGGATATCATGGCTTGCAGACCACGTGCATTGCTCAGCAAAACTAGTTCTGCATATTTATTAATCGAACAAGTGACCTGTGGTGATAGTATTTGGTATTGGCCAGATCAACATAGGTTTGAAATTCATGGAATAGATAGAAAACTCCGGATCCAATTATCAAGTATCTCATATGATGATACTGCACCACTCCAATTCAGCTATCGATATTTGTATACTCGGGATTCAACATGGAGGAATATTGGTGTCGATGGGATCACTCTATTTGAAAATCTTCGTCCCGGGAAGCATGAAATTCAATTTAAGCTTTTTGGAACAGGTAACGACATTGAACCGGTTTACAAAACAATAAGAATACAGGTGTATCCCAGCCTTTGGGAATCAATGGTATTCCGTGTCATTGTAGCATTCCTTTGTCTGATCATTATGTGGCGATTCGTGCGGTGGCAGTTCCAACGAAAAAAAGCAAATATAGAATTGGATCGCCAACTCACAGAATTAGAATTGAAAGCACTGCGTTCACGAATAAATCCCCATTTTATTTTTAATTGTCTCAACTCTATAAACCGGTATATTCTCAAAGAGGACAAAGGAAAAGCATCATATTACCTGTCACAATTTGCAAAGCTTATAAGACATATTCTTGATTACACTACAGAGGCTTCTGTAAGTCTGTCAGAAGAAATAAATGTAACACAACTGTACATCGAACTTGAGTCATTGAGAATGCCTTATCCTATACAACTTGAAATACAACTGGATCAAAATATTAAACTAGAGAACGTTCGTGTGCCACCTCTGTTTATTCAGCCCTATGTTGAAAACGCCATCTGGCATGGATTGGCTCCGAAAAAAGATAACCTTTGTCTCTGGGTGAGAATTCTCAAACAACCTGAAGGATATAGTTTTGAAATTGAAGACAATGGGGTCGGTCGACAATCTGCTGCAAAGAATAAAAAAACTAATGAACACATTTCAAAAGGAATAATTATTGCAAGAGAAACATTGGAGCGTTATGGCCAGATAAACAATTTAAAAACGAATGTTAAAATTGTCGATTTGTTCAACCTTAATGGTTCTCCTCGCGGCACGTGTGTTATACTTAATATTGAATCGAAGACCTGATCAACTACCTAAGCTGCACATTCTGTATGGGATGAGAGCATCATTGCGAGGCTGTATATGGAAAATAATAAATCTTTCTCTCTCGGCATAAATTCTTCTTGCTTCATTTCCTTCACCAGAAGTAGGTATTTGGTGATAAACAAAAATCAATTTTCCTGAGAATTTGGTGCACGGAAGATGGAAGTATATTTTATAAAAGTACTTTGCAATACAAAGTAAATTTACTTTCGTTACCTTTACGTCATGTCTTATTTCGTACCCGAACATTCCATCGTCAGAAAAATCTGGAGCAAGAGCGACACTATCATCTTCATTTTCGCAGGATCTGCAGCCGAATTTGCCCTTAATAAGGCCGTAGACTGGTTGTATTACACAGGTAAACTTCCGGCAGATCCAATAGGACGTCTGTTTTCGACAGTTGCATACGCACGCCAAATTGTGTTTTCCGAAAATGAAGCTGCACTTCGGGCCATTGATAAGATCACCAGCATTCATGCCGAAGTAGAAGCCAGCCGTCAACAACAAATTCCGGATTGGGCATATCGGGATGTTCTGTTTATGCTTATTCATTACTCAATAGCTTCCTATGAATTATTAGAAAGGAAACTTTCAGAAGCCGAAAAAGAAGAAGTCTTTGATGTGTTTTATAGGATGGCCTTGCGTATGCATTTGAAAGGGCTTCCTGCCAATTACAATGAATGGAGGATCATGCGTGCCGAACACCTGGAGAATAATCTGCACAAGGGCGACTTTACGATTGATCTGTTTAAACAATACAAAAAGCATTTAGGTAATTTTCGATATCAGCTTTTATTGCAAGGCCAGATATTAGTCATGCCGCAAACCGTAAATAATTTATTACAGCTAAGAAAACTTTCGTGGTTGGGTTTACTGATCCCGTCATATAAAGTTACCAGACAATTAAGGTTGGACTGGGCTCTAAAAACATTGATCTTACCTAAAAAATATTTAGCTCAGATTAAAGACCTTGACATGAGCCTTTAAAAACACACAATAAGTATTTCTTATTTCATTGCAAAATTTCAATCCTGTATACTCACTACGCCTTTCCATACGCGTATAGTTGCATTCTTCATTTTCAACTCTCTGGTAGAATGTCTTTTGCAAAACTTTCTCTTCGATAATAACTCTACGTTGAAGTATCAATTTAATCAACAAGTAAGACTGTAGTTATAGCCTATTGGGCATAAAAAAAACGCCCTGCATGTGCAGAGCGTTTTTTTTTGAATTTGCCTAAAAGAATAACCTAGTTATACTGTCGGGCTTCGTTATTGAATTTCTGTTATTTTTTCGGAACGATTACCGGCTCGTTTAATGATTGACTATGGCGAGCCAATATTTCCACCCTTCTGTTCAACGCTTTGCCTGCAGCGGTTTCATTTGTAGCAATCGGCTCTTTCTCTCCAAAACCTTCCGAAGTCATACGGTCTGCTGATACACCGCTTTTAAGGAGCTCAGATCTTACAGATGCAGCTCTCCTATGGCTAAGATCGTGGTTGGATGCATCAGACCCATCACTATCGGTATGCCCATGTATATGAAATACAAGGTTATTGAAAGTACTCGAATTCATCAAGAGAGCTCCTTCGCGGAGATTACGCTTGGACTGTGGTGTCAACTCTGCGCTTCCGGTTTTGAAATTGATCATCCGTGCATTGAATTTTGCACTCTCCACGATAGGGCAACCGAAATTGGATGCTGGTCCAGCAACATCAGGACATAAGTCCTTATCGTTAGTGACACCATCATTATCGCGGTCAGGAGGAGGACAACCATTGTGCACAGCTAAACCTGCAACTGTTGGACACTGATCTTCATCGTCATTAACTCCATCTTTGTCTGTATCCGGTATAGGACAACCATCATATTTAGCAACACCTGCTACCGTAATACATTTGTCATTATCGTCGTTAATTCCATCTTTATCAGTATCAGGAATAGGGCAGCCATCATACTTGGCTACTCCTGCCACATTGATACATTTATCAACTTCGTCATTGACGCCATCTTTATCTGTATCCGGAATTGGACAGCCTTTGTATTTTAAAATTCCTGCCATCATAGGGCATTCATCATTTGCATCAGTGATTCCATCGGAGTCACTATCTGGGCAACCTGCAAATAAAGCTAAACCTGCAACAGTTGGACATTGATCATCATCATCAGAGATACCATCGCCATCAGTGTCGGCTGGGATGACCTTTCCAAATAACTTAAGTTTAACACCTACCTGGATATTGGTATTGAAATATTCCACAATATTCCCAGTTTGACCTTCCCTCTTATCAAGGTTCGTGAGGCCATGTACATACCGGCCAAAAAGTACAATTGGCAGATGTGGTAATATCTCAATACCTCCACTGATGGAGAAGCTGGTAGATTCAAAATCTTCTTCTCTTACCGACTCAGGGGTTTTGTGAAGTTTTCCCAGAAAATCAGCCTGAGGACCTACCGTAAATGCAACATGTCTGCCGGCGTGTAATTTCAAAAGGAGTGGTACGGAGATATAACTTATACTACCATTGGGGAGTAGCGAGGGGCCGGAAACAGAATTGTAATCATAATAGGAATACATTACCTGTGGTTCTAAAGAAATCCAACGGTGCAAAGGAAGATTTAGCCATGCACCTGCAGACCAACCGTGATTGTATTCATAATCGATGTTGTCGACATTATTCCCCTCAATCCTGAATTTGGTGAAGTTGAAGGCGCCCAGCAAACCGCCGGAAACCGTGTAGCGATCGTAAGCCAGATTTTGGGAGAAAATCGAAGTTGTCATGGCGAAAAACGACGCCAGTAAGAATAGCTGCTTCATGAGAATTTTGTTTGATGAATGAATAATTTGGTTTGAATAATAAACTGAGTAAATATTATGAAAAAGTGAAATTTGGCCTGGTAACCTGTTAAGGAAATTAGACAAGTTCCTATTCCAAACAACCTAATGGCACGATAGTTTTACATTCCTACGAGGATAAAAGGCCAGCTTCCCGGGAAATTTGACCGCCTCCATCGGCACGTTTTCTCACCCTGACCGTTCAATTGCCTGTTGATCTTGAACCCCTTTAAGGTCTCAACCCGATAGCAGCATCTTCCTGCCGGATATGATCATTAGTATGGGTGGATATGTACTCCTAAATCAGGTCCTGCATTGAAATAAAAAGCATTCGTAGAGACATACGACATGAAGTATAATTTTACAAATTTTAATCAACCAAAAGCTTTATCAGTTTTCGTTTAAAGTCGGATCACGATAGGGATCGGCAATGTAAAATTTTCAGGATGTACTATTTTATTTGAATTGAAAAAATCTAA
>JAYUXX010000041.1:0-5727 GCA_043752765.1 Saprospiraceae bacterium
TACATTTTGCTTTGTATGATAGTACAAGAGTGTGCTTTGATGTCGGCTTAAAAAAATGTACTCAAAAGGGCTAAGTTCAAAAACATGCAAGCTGTGATCAGTAATGAATGAATCCAAAACTGAATAAGTGCCGCTTTCCACAAGGCTTGTTGAAGTCAAAGCAGGATCATAGAAAAACATGTCATGTCTTCCTAAAATCAGAAACTTTCCATCTGGCATTGGTACAATGACGCGTCCAAAGGATCCTGAAATTGAAAGTGATTCTGTGGTATCACGGTAAATAAATTCATATCGCTTATGCATTTGGGAATCGATATGCATAAAACCTGCACGGGATAACAAGATCAAACCCCCATGACCGTCACTGGACACATCTGACATGGTGTTGACCAAATATGCCGGAGCAGAAAGAATACCTGATAAATAGAGGCTGGTATCTTTTTCAGTAATACAATGATGGATAAATGCGCCTTCAGGTGTAAGACAGATTACTTTGTCATCAATATATTCTATTTGAGTGATCCGGTTATCAGGAGTATTTCCATTTGATCCATTTTGTAGAAATGCTTTTATGGAGTTCCCATTGTAGCGAAACAAACCTTTGGGGGTTCCAATCCACAGATAGCCTTGTTTATCCTGAACGATACCGGAAACAGGAGAACTTGGAAATCCATGGATCATTGTTAAGCGCTCGAAATCAAGCTTACTATATTGAGCATTCAGTGAATCGGAAAAAAGGAATAGTATAAGGTACAGACAAAGCAAACACTTCGGTGAGTTTACAAGACGATACATCTTCGTTGAAGCAGAATTGGAGGAGCCTTTTTGAAAGCCATTTGAAAAAGAAAACTTCACAAAATGGAGATGTTAAGATACCTGTCAAGCTCGGCCAGAAAGTCATCTTTTCGGGTTCGGGAAATGGGGAGGAAGATTCCCTGAATTTTTACCTGGCCACCATCAGCTTTTGAATAGAGAAGTACATGCTCAAGGTTGATTAGATATGAATTGTGAATCCGAAAAAATCCACATGGATTTAGAATGGGTTCAAAATCCTTGAGAGTACGTGAAGCAATCACTGTTTTTCCTCCTATCAGATGAAAAACAGTGTAACTGTTATCAGCTTCACAATACAGAATTTCCTTTACAGGTTGGATCAGCATACCATCGCTGTTGACAATAGAAATTTTGCGATGCGCATGTCGTTTATTTTGTAATCTGGCGGATTCAATCCTTTTTCTTTCTTCTAGTACCCGCGTCATGGTCCCTACCAGGTCTTCAGCAGCGATGGGCTTCATGGCATAATCTATAGCGCCATACCGCATGGCTTTAATCGCGTAATTGTCATAGGCTGTGGTGAAGATGACTTTAAATGTAAAGGGCATCAACCGGTCGAGAACCTCAAAGCCGTTCAGAGCGGGCATATTGATATCAAGGAAAACCAAATCAGGTGTTTGGGCTTGAATAAAAGAAATTGCCTGGATAGGATCGGTGAAGCTCCCCGTTATTTGGATGTCTGGGTAATGAGAAAGGAGCAGGGATTCCACAACGTCTATACAAAACCGTTCATCGTCAATGATTACTGTTTTGATCATGTTGGGGTGTTTTGTACCATATCCGATTATCTGGCCAAATATTTTGGCAATAAATCCAATTTTTGCGTTTCGCATGTGAAAGATACTTTTCCCTTTTAATTCAGGAAGAAACTATTCTCGCCGTTTTCTCACATGATAGATTGAATAATACTTATCATGATTAAGATAGACTCTATTACTGTTTATGATATGCCATGAAAATCATATCTATGTATTACGTTACTAGCTCTATTTCCTGAACAATAAATCCTGTACGCACCATTGAAGCTCCGTCATTTCATTTTCAATAACTCCAAGACTATTCAGGATAAGGATAAAAGAGGGACTATCCATTTCCGGCTCGTAGGATACAGGGCATAGTAAATTGATAAATGCAAGACGATGTCAACTGAGCCTTAGAGTTATTGATAAGAGAATCCATAACTGCAGTCAAAACGTAATTTGTAAAGCTTTACCGCTAGCAAAAAAATGTTTCATAAAAGAAGAAATTAAAATTATTTCCCCTTTTCAATAATATGAGCAAGGGCTGTGATCTGAACCTGCAGCTGTCTTAATTGATCTGAATATTGGATTCGGTCAATATCAATCTGTGAGCGTAAGCTGGTATTTTCTTCTTGAAGCGTAGCTATGATTGTTTCAAGTTCCTGAACAGCCTTGACAAGTGGCACAGTGAAGGTGGCATAACTTAAGCTATAATGGTCGTCCGGATTGTCAGGGGCGTGGACGCCATAAAATTCATAACCAATTGTCTGCGCTGCAGTTTCTACTTCCTGTGCGATAAAACCTGTATTGAGAACTGACGATTTTCTTTGACGTGCTTCAATAGTACTTTGATCAGGTGGCCCATAAACAAGCTGGCCGGTATCGTCGCGCTCATAATCTTCCTTGAGATGTTCAGCAATCGATGTTACATCCAGATGATATGTTACGGGCCGAAGGCGTCGGATAAATTCAAGGCCGGGAACATTTTCGCTCACATCTTTTTTATATCTGGCATCAGAGATAATGGACCAATTAACAGCACCACCGATGACACTAACGTTGGAATTACCTAGTTTAATCAAGTGCGAAGCTGTCGCAGTGGCATTATTCCCAATCACGCTGACATTTGTAAACGCGGCACCACCTGCTGAAACATCAGCACTGTAACCCAGGGCCGTGTTATTATTTCCGATACTTATATTATCCAGACAGTTGCGTCCTACCGCTGTATTCAAATCGCCTGTTGTGATAAAGGAGCTAACACTTGAGCCTATACCTGTGTTATAATCTCCAATTGTCAATGCGAGTAAAGAGTGTCTTCCGACAGCAGTATTTGCATCACCTGAAATATTATTAAATAATGAAGAATCACCAACCGCAGAGTTATTGACGCCACTATAATTATTTAAAAGTGAATTATTTCCAATCCCTGTATTTCGTACCCCTGAATAATTCTGGTATAATGATAATCTACCAACAGCCACATTATGATTTCCTGAACTATTTTGAGATAATGCAGAACTACCAATAGCTACATTCTCTTGACCAGAGCTATTACTATACATTGACCCATTTCCAATACTAATATTTTCACTTCCAATAGTATTTTGATATAAGGCACTACTACCAATGCCAATATTACTTTCACCACTCGAGTTATTATGTAATGCATTAAATCCTAAACCAATATTGTCTTCACCTACAGTATTTTCCAAAAGAGCATATGTCCCGATTGCTAAATTATAATCGCCAAAAGTATTATGAAGCAAGGCATCAGATCCAATACCAACATTACTGAGTCCTGTAACATTTGCAGTGAGGGCGGTTCTTCCAATTGCAATATTGCCACGTCCTGTTGTATTCGCATATAAGGCATTTATCCCAATACCAACATTCGCATATCCATTTGTATTGGAAAACAATGCATTGGGTCCTATAGCAACATTCTTTTCGCCAGTTGTATTAATGTAAAGTGCATTCGAGCCAATAGCAATATTTTCAATTCCAATGCTGGATCCTTGGGCAAGAGCGGAGTCTCCTATTGCCAAGTTTTTATCTCCAGGATAAGAACCTATTGTACTTCCAAGAAAAGTGATCCACGATTGATTGGAATAATAATAGAATTGATCTTTATCCAAATCGAAGACCAGTAAACCATCGGCGGGCACAGGGATAGCAAGCCGCTGCGCTGTAGTCATACGGGGTATAAGTAAACCTTTAGATGTAGAGTTTAAATCCAAAATTGCATTGGTATCAGGATCGCTTGTGCCAATACCGACATATTGGGCACTTGTTGCATGCATCGCAAATCCATTTCGTGTCCACAGCCCGTCATTTATTCCGGCATACCCACCATCCGGATAACCAATAGCATATACGGGAGCTTCTACCGATGGACGATATTCCCATATATCATTACTGTTTATACTACTCCCCAATGCACCAGTTCCAAAATAACCTTTACCAGCTAATGAAAATCCAACAGCACCTTGCCTCGGGCCACCCCCAAACTCAGTTTTGATGATCCATGAATTTGTAATAGGGTCATATTCCCAGAAATCTTGGGAATACAAGTTCGCAGCTGTCAAACCGGTACCTACATACCCTTTAGATCCAAAGGAAAATGCAGCCCCACTTCTTCGCATGCCTCCGCCGAAATTTGCTATGGTACTCCATAAATTATTAACCGGATCATATGCATAGAAATCGGACAGATATGTTCCATTAAATCCGGTCCCTACATAGCCATTCGACCCGATGGTAAAAGAAACCGCACCCGAACGTCCTGCACCTGGGAAGTTTGCTTTAGAAGCCCAGCTATTTGATACAGGATTATATTCCCATATATCCTGAAAATTTGTTGTACCGTTAAAACCTGTACCCACATAACCTTTACTATTAATTACAAAGCCAATAGCTTCTCTTCGCGCGGCACCACCAAAATTGGCTTTTGATGTCCAACTATTCGTGGTTGGATCATACTCGTAAAAGTCAATTTTATGCACACCAAAATTTTCACCCAGACCAGCATATCCCTTAGATCCAATGGAAAATCCAACCGATCCGTATCTGGCACCGCCCGGCAAGTTGGCCTTTTGGGTCCACACGTTAGTATTGGGGTTATATTCCCAAAAGTCTTCGTAATTGTTTGTTCCATTTTGCCCTGTACCAACATATACTTTCCCCTGGATAGTGAAACTGAACGCTTTCCGCCGAATTGAGGGTGCACCGACATTGCCTTTCGGAACCCACACATTGGTACCAATTGAATCCCCTAGCCCAACTTGTTTATATCCACAGTTTTTAATCCAGTACACACTGTCATAAATATCAATACATTGATCATCCATATTAAATATTTGCAATCCGACTGATGGTTCCGCTATGGAATCGCGTTGATCCGTCGTCATTCTGGGCATTAAAAATCCTTTGTGAGTGGATTTTAATTCCAGGATAGATGACGAATCAGGCATCAATGTCCCGATGCCTACCTGGGCACAGAGGTTGAAAGCAAGAAGAATACACGTGATCAAGCTGTATACTTTTCCTGAAGAAACAAGATTAGAAATAAAGATTTTCATGAGACTACATTTTACTTCAAATCTAGGATGTAGGTTAAGTCTGTTTTAGGCAAAACAGTAAGCAGCTTCTATGAGCTAGTGTAACCTGGCTTCTGTACAGTCTGTGACCTATCCAGATAGAAGAATTACAGCGTTTACGATATTACTGCGGGAAGATTTTTTTGATGGCTGTTTTTTGGAATGAATATCTACTCCAACGGACCATCCAAATCTTTGATTTGTCGTTATAGTATAAATTTTGTTTTCAGTACAGGGGTAATTACAATTTCCGAGTGTTAGACGATTTTATCGTCATTATATGGCAAATAAATGAAACAAGAACAGACTATTTCAGAAACCACTTTTAAGTTTAAAGCTGGGGATGTCGCCAAATTGAAGTCTGGCGGATTACCTATGACAGTCGAAGGACATAATAGTTATGGAGCCGTAATGTGCGCCTGGTTTGATGGCAAAAAACATCAAAAATCGCTATTTACTGCATATTTCGGTCGTGTTGACCCCCTCATTTCGGTCTGTTGACCACCCCCTTTCTTTCAAGTGGATTTGATAGGTTAAAGTTATTTCTTTTCTGG
>JAYUXX010000042.1:0-2278 GCA_043752765.1 Saprospiraceae bacterium
AAACTCGCTATACCCGTTTCTCAGCAAGTCGGTTGAAATTCGGTACGTGTTGTCAAAAGATTTTTTCACAGATCAGTGTCCCGTGGATTGTGATGAGATCTCGCTCTGTTTTGTAGCGCTTGAGGATGATGGGAAAAGCGTGTATTATTCCAGGAAACTTCGACAGCAATTATTTACCCAGGGTAAAAATGCCAGGGAACAGAGTGTACGTTCGTTCGACGGATTTGGGAATTTCCGGCAAGCGACGCCACCTATAAAAGTTTTGTTACCGAGGAATACTGCTCTCGTCAACATTTTTGATGATGTCGCCATAGAGATGAAGGCACTCAATATTGAGCTGCTCAACTTAGACGATGAGGTCTGTAATAAAAAGACGATCGTAGATAATCGAAAGGAGGAGGACTTTATCGCAAAGCACATTCATTATGAGTGGGCAAAAAATCAAACCCTGAAAACCCGGATACCTGTCGGGAGTATGCATGAAGAATGGGATAAGCTAAAGGATTCCCAAAAAGATTCCAACAGGCTACCGGCGAGACATCTGTTTACTAAGCTGAGGTTTGTGAAAGCTGACTTAACGGACCGGGACAGTGGTGAGGAATTGGATTTTGCAACATTTGAAGATCACATCTGGGATAAGATCGCCCGAATGGAACATAACCGCTGGATCGCTGAAAAAAATATTGGCGGGTTCGTACTTATCCAGGATGTACCTGAAAAGAAGCTTAAGACTTTTCTAAAAGAGAACCTTAAATGTCACTGGGACCTGGTGCCCTTTGATGAACTCGATGCGGAGACAATGGAATATGATACGTTTACTTTTCGAATGGCGCCTGTCATAGCGCATTTGAATAAGAAAAGGATATTGAAGAGGGCTGAGAGGGATTGAAAGTCATTTGGAAGTTCGGGAAGAACAAACGCCCTAAATTGTCCTAGTATCTGAATTTCATTGGAGATGGGTTGGAACAGGCTATTTAAGAACTTAAATATGAAACGATTCAAATTAATACCTGTAATTGCATTGCTCATATTTAATGGGAATGCTTCAGCTCAAATCTCTCGAAAAGAGATGGTATCGTATTATAAAATGGTTTTCCTGTTTAGATGTACAGATCCGTTTATTATTGATACTGGGTTTAGAGAAGAGGTTTGCAGTTGTTGTCCTGACGGACTTGATAGAAAAAGCTATTTAGAAATAGATAGCACGGTCGCCTTAGTCGGTGAAGAAATTTGGTTAGATACGAAAACGATAAATGAGGAATCAAGTGGTCATGCTTATCCTTCCAGGCTATGTGTTATAGATTTCTGTCACAAACATTACGAATCCAAGGATTTGGATAAAATGGCAAAGGGGTTTGCAAGAAGGATGAAGAAAGTAAACCCAATTAACTATCGTAAATATTAAATGTATGTGCTGAGCTGTTAAAAGGCTATCATAAGGCCACCCAAGGAGCCATTGAAATTGAGGATGCTGGCCTTAAAGCACCTTTTCAGTTCCAACACTTAAGCCTATATACTACTAATGGAACAGGCTTCAGATCATAAATTTGCTTAGACAAAAACCCCCTTTTAGTCCAACTGTAATCGTATAACAAATCCTTTCCTATTGAGTACCTGTCTAAATCCTTGGGGTTTTCCTTTAAGTTTTCAAAATTGGTTCTTTGTGATTTTCTTAAATATGTAATGTAGAAGTCATCGTAATACTTTATGCTGTCTAATAATGTACATGTAAACTCATCAACTAAGCTGTCACTTCTAACTCCACTTGAATAATTCTCAATTAAATAATACATGAACTTTGATGAATGTGGAACTGTATCATACATCGAGTGATTTATTTGAATAACCAATGGATCTGCATAAATCTTTAGCTCAGAGCTTTCAAATTTGCAGTTCGCACTACTAATTGCAAGTAAGATTACTAACATATTCATAAAGCTGATTGTCATGCCTTTTAAGAATTACAAATCAATTATCTAAATTTCCTGATAGTGCTTCATTGCCTAACCTTTCGAAAATCGATTTAGGTTCGTTTTAATTATGTTGAACAAAGATCTATATGCTTCATTAACTCCTTAACCTCATCTTAATTAATTATGTTTTTCCTTATCTTGGCTATAGAAAGAAAATATAAATTCGTACCTATGAAAGATTATGAGCAAGCTGCAATACTCATTTTGACTGCAGGGTCCGGAATGATAATGGTCCAAAGCTTACACAGAATAGTGTTTCCGCAACCCCTCTGGACAGTTAATATGTCTTTGCTGTTCTTTTACTC
>JAYUXX010000043.1:0-5715 GCA_043752765.1 Saprospiraceae bacterium
GGCGCTGCAACAGGTGTTGGGGGAATACACAGAGATATTTTTACAATGGGTGCCAGACCGATAGCAGCTCTCAATTCACTTCGTTTCGGTGATCCTTCACACAAGCATATGAGGCATCTTATAAAAGGTGTCGTGAGTGGTATAGGTGATTATGGAAATTGTCTCGGCGTACCTACGGTAGGAGGTGAAGTCTATTTCGATCCTTGTTATCAACAGAATATTCTTGTCAATGCCATGAGTGTAGGGATTGTCAAAATCGGGGAAACCATTTCGGCATGTGCTGATGGGCCGGGAAATCCTGTGTTCATAGTAGGGTCAGCTACCGGGAGAGATGGAATTCACGGGGCGACATTTGCTTCCGCCGATCTGACTGAAGATTCAGCTGAAGATTTACCTGCAGTACAAGTTGGAGACCCTTTCCAGGAGAAGCTTTTGCTTGAGGCTTCCCTCGAGATTATTACAACCGGAGCTGTTGTGGGGATGCAGGACATGGGTGCTGCCGGGATCACATGTTCAACATCTGAAATGAGCGCTAAATCAGGTACCGGAATGAGAATCAATCTGGATCTGGTCCCAACGCGTCAACAAAATATGCCTGCATGGGAAATCCTTCTTTCCGAAAGCCAGGAACGTATGCTTGTCGTGGTCAAGAAGGGAAGGGAAGAAGAAATTCAACACGTATTTGATAAATGGGACCTTGAATGTTCACTTATAGGTGAAGTCACTGATACAGGAATACTTGAATATTTCAGGCATGGTAAAAAAGTAGCGGAGATACCGGCACATTCGCTTGTATTAGGAGGCGGGGCTCCGGTGTATGACAGAGAATCTGCACGACCCCAATATATGGATGAGATCAAACCCTTTGATCCACCAGTTCCATCACAGCAAGACTTGGTTACCATAGGCAAAAAAATAATTTCTTCCCCAAATATTTCCTCCAGGCGTTGGATCTATGAGCAGTATGATCATACAGTTCGAACCGGAAATACAAATACAAATGATCCGTCTGATGCTACCATTGTAAGATTGAAAAATAGTGAGAAAGCATTAGCGATTACTGTGGATTGTAATAGTAGTTATGTGCATGCTGATCCTTATCTCGGAGCAATGATTGCTGTATCTGAGGCGGCCCGAAATATCCGATGTTCAGGTGGAATTCCATTAGGAGTGACTAACTGCCTTAACTTTGGCAACCCTATGAATCCTGAAGTTTACTACCAGTTTGTAAATGCAGTAAAAGGAATGGGAGAAGCATGTCGAAAATATGACACTCCGGTGACAGGGGGAAACGTCAGCTTCTATAATCAATCTGTGTTGAAGGATAGAACCGAACCCATCTACCCTACCCCAACTATTGGCATGGTTGGTTTAGTTGAAAAAAGAGAACATGCTACGACTATATCTTTTAAGAAGGAAGGTGACGTCATTATCCTCTTAGGTCCGGATCCTCAAAACGCACATTGTTCGGTTTATAGCAGAGAGATTTTAGAAGCCAGGTTGACACCAGTACCGGATTTCGATTTAGAAACTGAATTTCAAGTTCACCAGGCTATCACTGAACTCATTCAACAATCCTTTATTTCCAGTGCGCATGACGTCTCTGAAGGTGGCCTGTTTACTTCCTTGATCGAAAGTGCTATGGCAGGAAAGAAAGGTTTTTCAATAGATCTGCCCGTAGGTCAGAGACCGGATATCTGTTTATTCAGTGAGAGCCAGAGTCGAATTCTAATATCGATTTCTTTAGAAAACTTTAAGAGTATTGAATCCTTATTAGCTAAACATGCCATTCCATTCCGTCGTTTAGGGACAGTACAGGATTCGGACATTAGCATCGATGGCTTATCCTATGGCAGCTATTCCAACTGGACGGAATTATACCAAAATGCTTTATCTACTATTCTCGAATCATAATCATCACAAATCTTTACCTATGAAAAATTTGACTTTAGGTCTTTTTCTCCTTTCGATCATCAGTGTTTTTTCTTGCGCTGCGGTTAGTTCGAAAGGGACAACCATCTCAGGTTCTATTTCCGATGCGCCTAATATGAAAGTGTACCTCGATAAAATGGGACCAAATAATAATACTGTTGTTCTTGCCCAGGTTGATTCGGATGCAAACGGTGAATTTGTAATTAATCTCGAAGAGCCTGTTCAACCTGCCATCTACAGGTTGCGTATTGGCGCCGGCAAACTTTTCCTGGTGCTGGAAGATAATATCTCAAATCTTTCTGTCAAAGGAGATCTTGAGGGAATGCGTACGCATGAAATTGAAGTAAAGGGATCGGAGAGTGCTGTAGATTTTATGCAAGCGATGAATCTCCTTACCATAGGACGTCTCACTTCCGACGATGTCAAAGATTATATCAAAAACACGCCTTATCCAATGGCTGGAATGCAGATGGCGATGAATGCTTTCGGCAACCGTCCAGAGTTTGTTGATGCCCACAAGATTGCAGCTTCAGGCCTTGTAAAAAAGTATCCAAGCCATGAATATGTTGGTGATTACAACACTTTTGTAGCCACACTTGAACAAACTGCGATGCAAAGCAAGGTGTCAGAGGCGATCCAGGTGGGTATGGCTGCTCCGGAGATTTCAATGAAAGGACCCGATGGTAAAAGCCATGCTCTTTCAGATCTAAAGGGAAAAGTAGTGTTGTTGGATTTTTGGGCGTCCTGGTGTGGTCCTTGCCGCAAAGCGAATCCTCATGTTGTAGAGGTTTATAATAAGTATAAGGATAAAGGGTTCACAGTTTTTAGTGTGTCCCTGGATGGCATCGATACGAGGTCTAAGTCCAAATTCCCTTCAGAAGAGCAATTCAAGACCGGTCTTGAACAATCCAAACAAAACTGGATCAATGCAATAGCTAAGGATCAGCTTGCCTGGCCGTATCACGTAAGTGAACTAACAAAGTGGGATACTCAGGCGGCCCGTGTTTATGGAGTCCAAGGAATTCCCAAGACTTTCCTTATAGGCAGGGATGGTAAGATAGTGGCCGTCAATCCACGGTTTACGCTTGAAGAAGAATTGGTAAAAGTACTCTAGGCGGTAGTACGCTTTAAGAGTAATTCGATAGTAATAAAAGGGATTCCGAAAGCATTCGGGATCCCTTTTAAAATTTTACAATCTTAGCGGGGATGTCGTGTTTCTTTGTAAGCCTTTCTGCGAAGGCGTATTGACCGGATGGAGCTATAAGAATTAGTCCACCGGCACGGCTACGACCTAGCGTGCTTAAAAGCTTCCACTTACTCACGGTCTTTTCCATTTCGGAGTCTTTCCGGACTATCTCTATATACCAACGTCCACCTCTTTTCAGGGCAGTAATATCTGGCACCACCCTGTCGTCATTGTTACTGAGCGCGGAAGGGGTATCAAATCCATCTATATTGGCTTTGACCTCTGTATAACCTCCTCGGCTCACAAAGGAGTCCAGAATTTTTTTTATAAGGTCATCGTCTTTACTCATAGGCAAGGCTACGGTTTGCATGATCACAGCGTTTTTGACACTTTGGAGGGGGACAAATATAACAATTTGATTATCAAGACAAAAGTTCGCTTGAGGAAAATTAATTAATAAAGACTTTTCACCCCTATTTTAACACCCACATATGCCTTATTTTAACCCTCGTATCAAGAAAACGCTAAATCAGACATAAATATCCACATTTTAATCGACTCAGGGCTTGACTACTGATACACTCTTTTGAGCAATAAAAACAAATGTCATCCTTCATAAAGCACGAGTCATAAAAAAAGCCGCCCATATAGGCGGCTTTTAAAAGACTATTACAATCTCACCCAATTCGATTAGTTATTTATTGCCTGTTTTACATCGGCAATAACTTGTGCAGATTCTCTCTCAAGTTCTGACCAGCCCTCAGCTGTAGCGTCTCCAATCCTTTTGCCCAATAGCTCAAGATCGTTACGCTGTTTACGATATCCATCCAGTTTGATAGTCATTTCAGCCTTACGATCGTCTGAAGCCGTTTCGAACTCTGTCTCAATAGCCTGGATCTTGGCATCAATTGAATTTCGCAGATCAACAAGAGTTTTTTCGAGTTCTACCTTTGATGTGCGATAAGCATCATCCATAGTAGCCTCGGAATTGTCTTTTGTTTCCACTGTAACTTTAGTTCGGTCTTCGCAACCAATCCAGATAAGTGAAATCAACATTAAAAAAGAAAGGAACTTAATGGTTTTCATAATTTTTGTTTTAAATAAAAGAGGTATCATTCTTTGGTTTGTATATAGATAGCCACATCAGTGTAAACTTACATGCTATCTGCTATGTTTAAATTCTTTAAAAATATTTAAATAAATCAGTGTTCCCCTTCAACCGAATTCAGGGTTTTCATGGAGGATGATAGGTTAATGCGTTGTGAGTTAAAAGAGTGCTAGCTTAAAATTTCAAAAAACCCCTTACGTGGCTGTCCAGAGTTTTGAGAGTTGGCTCATGATTTATCTTTCCTTCAGAATCCATTAGCTCAGTAACTCTACTGATCGGCAATAGCCACGGATAAATGACTGATTTCATATGGATAAGTATCCCGGTCAAGTGATCTAATCCACGGATATTCCCAGATCTACCGGTGGTAACACCGATAAGTGCAGATTTCTTTTGGCTAAAAGTTTCTTCAAGGTGCCTAACGGACAAGGCATCGATAAAGAGTTTTAAGATCCCGGGAAAACTGCCATTGTATTCAGGTGTGATCCAGATAAATTTATCTGCGGGAATGAGAAAACGATCCTGGATTGTAATTAATCGGGAAGGGAGTGTCTCTATTGCATAGGGGTCGCAGAGGAATACTTCGAATGGCATGTCTGCCATGCTTACATAACCAACTTCACCTTCATAGATGGCTCCAAGCAAATCCTGAACATGACGGCAAATAAACTCTGTCCTGCTATCCGGGCGGTTTGTTCCCTGGATGATCGTAATCATAAAATAGATGGTATTCCAATACTTATATATAAAGGATTGGCAGATTGTTTTGGCATTAGGCGTATTTTTGCCCCCCATTCACGAGGATGGTCATAAGAGGATGCTAAATTGGGGAAAATAGTAGCAATTGCAAATCAAAAAGGTGGAGTTGGTAAAACTACCACAGTCATTAATATGGGTGCCTGTCTGGCTATCCTGGAAAAACGTATCCTGCTGGTCGATTCAGATCCCCAGGCAAATTGTAGTTCTGGACTTGGAATAGTTATTCCTTCGGGAGGGTACTCGATCTACGATTGTATCATCAATAATGTTCCAGCTTCTGAAGCTATACTTCCAACGGCTACCCCCAACCTGTTTATTTTGCCCTCCCATATTGACCTGGTGGGAGCGGAGCTCGAGCTCGTGTCTCGCATGCGGAGAGAAAATATACTTCAATCCGTTTTGGATAAAATCCGGGATGATTACGATTATATTCTGATTGATTGTCAGCCTTCGCTTGGCTTATTGACAGTTAATGCCCTCACAGCTGCAGATTCTGTCCTGATCCCACTACAGTGTGAAATCTACGCACTGGAAGGATTGCAAAAATTGAAGAATACAGTCGCCCTTGTCAAAGACCATCTAAATCCCGATCTTGAACTTGAAGGGATCGTGATGACCATGTACGATAGCCGATTGCGATTGGCCAATATGATCCTGGAAGAAGTAAGACGAAATACCACTGACCCGGTTTTTCAGACCGTGATCCACAGAAATAGTAAAATAAGCGAAT
>JAYUXX010000044.1:0-2271 GCA_043752765.1 Saprospiraceae bacterium
CTTTAGAAGGCAAAATTCAACTTTATAAATGAGATTGCCCTTTCCAGAAGTAATCAAGAGATAGAAATTTTCATGGAATGCAATAAAACGAATGTAGAAGTTTCGATTTGCTCACAAAAATAAAGTTGTTCAAGGTTCCCTGGAGTTTTATAATAGCAATCATTATGTGAGAACGGGTGTTCATATCGTATTGTATGCCGACGAAGCTTATTACAAAATATTTCCGGAAGACCCCGATAAAATTTGGCAGCATCATCTACTCGAACCTTATTATTATTTAGCAGAAAAATTATAATAGTTTTAAACGGCTGGATTTTGTGAATCAAAACGATCGTTTTTCAAATTACATAAGTGAATATTTGCATTCGCATAGTTTATGGAGGAAGAGTATAAAAGTTTCTATCCAAAGACCAAGGCAGCGTGGAGAGCATGGCTAAAGAAGAACCACAAAAAGGAAACCTCAATCTGGATTATTTATTATAAGAAGAATTCAGGGCTCCCTTGTGTTAAATATTCTAAGTCAGTGGATGAAGCTTTGTGTTTTGGATGGATCGACAGTAAAGCCAAAACAATTGATGAATTTACATACAGGCAATTTTTTGCGAAACGTAAACTCAATAGTGTTTGGTCGAAAGTGAATAAAGCAAAAATAGAGAATCTGATTTCGAATGGATTGATGACCCCTGCCAGACTGGAATGTATTGAAGCCGTCAGACTGAATGGATCATGGACCATATTGGACGAGGTAGAGGAACTTATCGTCCCTCCCGATCTTCAGGCAAAATTCAAACGCAGTAAGAAGGCAAGTGATTTTTTTGAAACCCTATCCCGCACAGACAAACGAAATATTCTACAGTGGCTTGTATTAGCAAAGCGTGACGAAACAAGACAGAAGTGGTTAGATGAAATTGTTTCGTTAGCTAAAGTTCAAAAGAAGCCAAAACAATTCTGATCCGGAGAAAGGTAGAAGTAGCATTGAAATAATTTTGTAATTTCCGAAATGTTAGTATCTACAAATAATCGTTCATTGTCATCCTCATGGAAGCTCGTTTTCTCAGTACTCATTTGTGAAATCACAGGAATTGTCAGTGGCTTACTTGCAGGAGTAGGATCAAATGTATGGTTCGAATCCCTCACAAAACCCTCATGGAATCCACCTGATTCAGTTTTCGGACCGGTTTGGACTTTGCTTTACTTGATGATGGGTATTTCCTTGTGGATTATTTGGAAACATCCAACGCACGCCCTTGAAAAGAGGAATGCAATTCGCCTGTTTGCGATTCAGCTCTTTTTAAATTTTTGCTGGTCTATTATATTTTTTAGATTCCATTCTATCGGGTTAGCATTAGTCGATATTGTCTTATTGTTAGTAGCTATTACCTTAACGATCGTAAGCTTTTCAAGGATTTCGAAACAAGCGGCGTGGTTACTTGTGCCTTATATTTCCTGGGTTAGCTTCGCTACTATCTTGAATTACTCTCTTTGGGTATTAAATCCCTCCTGACACTGCGTTGAATAACAGGTGTTTAATCTTGTGAACACCGCGATAAAATATTTCTATTGTATATACTTTTTTTATTGTCTTTTTATCCAGCGAACAAGCTGAAATGAGGTCGGAAGGATTACTTAATGCTTTTCTCTATAATCTGGTGTTATAAATAAACTATAGTGAGCATATTTGATTTATTCCGAAAAAAGCTGGATACGGGGTCAATAGGTAGTGGCCACTAAAGCAATATAGTTGAATCAGATATGGATATTCAAATCGGTCAACCGGTACAATATCCAACTGAAATGGTAAAGGCTCTCTGCGCATTATTTCAAGATTTTCCAAGTGTCAATAATGCATATTTAGCATGGGTCTTTAATCCTTCATCGGGTGAGCCTCCTCACCTTATGATTGCTCTTGATGTTCATGGCGATTCCAAAGAAATCACTCAAAGAGCTGGTCTTGCAGACAGGCAGTTTTTGAAGCAGGAGGAGATCATTGATTTTATACAAATTGATCATAGCAGCGGGATCAGTAATTATTTTACTGAGCAAACAACAGCTTTTTATAAAAGAGAATTGGCTGTCTAAGGCTTTTCCGCTCTACCGCTATTCTGCCCTTCCGCAATTCTGCCCTTCCGCAATTCTGCCCTTCCTGTATTCTAAGGTTGGGAATTTACCAAATTATACTCACGAAGCCATCAAATATTCTTTCAGATACGGGGTCTGAAGCTTGATAACAGCAAACACTCTACCCACTATTTTATTTCGGATAATGTTGAT
>JAYUXX010000045.1:0-5698 GCA_043752765.1 Saprospiraceae bacterium
AAGGAGGCACAAGCCTGAGATTCAGTAGCACAGGTTAGACAAGCCTCGATACATTCCTGATATTGTTGAGTATTGATCATTGGTAGTTTAGGTTTAGATAATTTAGTCGCCTGACAGTTAGTTCAGAGTACTTCGAGAACAAAGTCCTACGGGTGATTGTTGAAACAATCTTACCGGCGTATACAAGTGACTTGTTCGCTGATAATTCTCAAATCATAAAACAAGCAATGGCCAAATCACTAGATGAATCAGAGGTTAAATTCCCTTTTTACGCGAGGGCTTCACTCATCTTAGTTGGGTTATTTGTTTTTCTCAGTATGCTGGTTTTGGGGAAAGGCATCATTGTACCTTTTCTTTTTGCGATTGTGGTTTCCATTCTCCTGAGTTCTATCGTAGATTTCCTGACCAAAAGGGGTATAGACAGAATAATTGCGATAACGGGGGCGATGCTTTTGACTGTTTTTGTAGTTGGCCTGGTGACCGTGATGGTGATATCGCAGATCAACATGTTTATAGATGCGATTCCTGAATTTGCTAAAAAACTGGATGTTCTGCAGACTAGTTTTGCCAATTGGATTTCAGATAGTTTTGGCGTGGGCACCCGGAAAGCTAATGAATGGATGTCTTCTGCAAGGGCAGATCTGACGGTCCTGAGTGGGGATAGTATTGGTGATACGGTAAGTACTCTCATAAACGCCCTGATCGTTCTTATACTTATCCCTGTTTATATTTTTCTTCTCTTATTTTATCAACCGCTAATTGTGGATTTTGTCCATCGGGTGATTGGTGATCGACATGTTAAGGATGTGGGGATCGTGCTGGGACAAACCAAGACTCTTTTGAAAGCCTATTTTGCGGGATTACTTATAGAGCTTGTCATTGTAGCGATTCTAAATTCCGTGGGCCTTCTCTTATTAGGTGTCGAGTATGCCATCCTTATCGGGATTTTTGGGGCTTTCCTGAATATGATTCCGTACATCGGAGGTATTATCACATTAGGATTGTCGATGTTGATGGCAATGTTGTCAAATACGGATCCTTCTTTTGCCCTCTATGCCGCGGGAGTATTTTTCCTGATTCAGATTATTGATAATTATATCCTCATTCCCAAGATTGTCGGTTCCAAGATCAAGATCAATGCACTCGTCGCAATTATCGTTGTTATTGCCGGAGGCGCCATGTGGGGCGTAGCGGGGATGTTTTTAGCTCTGCCATTAATAGCCATTCTGAAGGTAATCTTTGACAGGATTGAGCCGCTGGAGCCCTGGGGATTCATGTTGGGAGATACTATGCCTCCTATGGTAAGGATCAGGCTTAGGCGAAGAAAAGTAGCAGCAGCAGTCGCAGCGGCTGTAGAAGTGAAGTAACACCCCATTCAATTCTTTCAGTACTTTTGCGTTCTTATCATGTTGCGCCACATTCTGACATATAATCTTGTAGTACTCTTGTTGCTGACGAATATCGGCATCCCGGTCTATACCCATATATGTCATACTCAGGCAAAGTCATGGTCATCATTCTATGTTCCTGCCAAATCGTGTTGTTCAAAGAAGAGTAAGACGCCCGGTATGCTTGTTTGCCACGTTCCTAAAGCAGGAGCAGATTCTTCCTTTAAAAGTCTTCCATGCTGTGAAAATCAAAGTGGACTTATAAAAAGTGAAGTTACCTATACACCAAGTCAAGTTGGCTGGTTAAACTTTTCACTTATTGTTCTGACGCCGGTAGTATTGCCTGTGGATAATCTTTATCCATTATCCTTTGCCATAGGATCTACATCAATCCTCAAAACACATGGACCGGCCTACACAATCTATGGGCGTAGCCTGCTTATTTCCCAACAAGTATTTCGCTGCTAGCGATTTCTTCTCGCCGTACGGATTTTACACAACTCTACTTCCATAGTCCATTGTGATATTTCTGTACAGTTCATTTGTTGTGTTCACCCGAACAGAATGTATCCGATTTTAATAACTCAAATTAATTATTTATGAAAAATGTAATCATTGTAAGTATGATGGTGCTTTTTGCCATTTCAGCTTGTCAACAAAAAAAAGAAGTCAGTGTAACAGTGGATGGAGAGACCAGCACGTATGCCTGTCCGATGAAATGTGAAGGCGAAAAAACATATCCCGTAGCCGGAAAATGTCCGGTGTGTGGTATGAACCTGGAACCTGTCACGGGAGCTGCAGCCTCTATCGTGTACCAGATGCAAATGACTAATACACCTCAAAGTGCCGCAGCAGGTACACCTGTCAAATTAAGTTTTACACCCAGGATAAAGGGAAATGAAACGACTCAGGTTCCATTAGATGAAGTCCATGAAAAGAAATTGCATGTAATCGTAGTTTCAAAAGACCTAGGGTGGTATGATCATATACATCCCGAATATCAATCTGATGGATCTTATTCACTTGAGGAGACTTTTCCTGCCGGAGGCGAATACGTCATATTTGCGGATTATCAACCCACAGGTGCAGGAAACCAGGTGGAACGAATGACCATAAATGTATCCGGTACACCTAAGAAATCAGAAACCTTCACTACACAAAGTTTGACTACACAGACGGATGGATATAAAGTGGAATTAAAGCCCACTACCGATAAATTTTTAACCAACAACATGAATCATTTGGGTGTAGAGGTTACTGAAAAAGGTAAACCCGTTACCAACTTCGAAACCGTAATGGGAGCGAAAGGTCACCTTGTTGTTATCTCGGGAGATGGTGAGAAATATTTGCACGTTCATCCTGATGAAGTGGAAGGTAAATTGGATTTGCATGCTCAATTTGAACAGCCGGGTATCTATAGAGCATTTTTTCAATTTCAGACAAATGGCAAACTGCACACATCCTACTTTACTCTGGATGTAAAAGAAGGAAAGGCTGGTCAATTAGGAACTCCGGATAGTCATCATGATCATGGTGAACATAAAGAAGGAGATAAACACGATCATTCACACTAATAATAAAATCAGGTCCGGCTTGCTTAGGTTCCAATTGATTTAAAGGGAATTTGTTTCTTCACTATGCATTGTTGGTTTTTAGACAGGATCTGTATGTGAGCCGGACTTTATTATAATTGAAATTTTCAAAGCATTCAAACCTATTTTAAAATGAATAGATTTTTACTTCTTCTCAGCCTGGGCATTTCTTGTCAATTCGTTTTCGCTCAAACAAACGTTTCGCTTCATATGGAGCAAAAATTGGGAGACCAGACATTTGCTTATAACCTTGCTTCTCAATCCAGCATGGGTTACGCTTTTAATATAACCCGTTTACAATATTACATTTCCGAGATCAAACTCATTCACAATGGAGGACAGATCACGCCCGTAACGGACTTATATTTTCTGGTTGACCCGGCAGTGATGAGTGAATTTGAACTGGGTAATTTTCCGGTTACCAATTTAGAGCAGATTCAATTTTCAGTAGGAGTTGATCCGGCACATAACCATCTGGATCCTTCTACATATCCGAACGGACATCCATTAGCACCACAGAGCCCTTCAATGCACTGGGGCTGGTCTTCCGGCTATCGATATATTGCGCTTGAAGGATTTGCGGGTGCGAATAGTAATGAGCTGTTTAATAATTATCAAATCCACACTGTAGGCGATGCAAATTATCGCACAGTTTCGATACCCGTCGCTGGTGAAATGGATGGAGACAACATGGCGATACATTTACAAGCTGACTATACTCATCTTTTGGATGCCATCAATGTATCCGGTGGAACTATTTCACATTCAGCGAATGGTGTATCAAAGAAGATAAGCGAGAACGCCAGAGATTTTGTTTTTAGTCCTGCAGAGATAACAGGAATAGTTGAGCCGGGCATTTCTGGCACTTTCCAAATCTCTCCCAATCCATCAAATGGTGAGACTACCATTCATTACGATTTGCCGAAGTTTTCACAACTAAATCTAATCGTTACTGACCTTACAGGTCGCACTGTAATGAATAAAGAAATGGAAGTTTCTAAAAATTCATTCACTTTCAATTTCAACTGGAATTCGGGAATTTATATAGCCAGGATTATGAGTGGAGATAAATTATTAGCCATTGAAAAATTGGTGATCCAATAAATAAGGCGGTCATTCTGTAGATGAAGAAAGTATTGCCTATCCTTTTACTGACATTATTATTTGCCTGCGACACTGATTTGGCGGAGCGGGAAGAGGAGTCTATGCTTTCTGTTCCTATCGGATTTCCGGCACCGGTTTTTCCTGACGACAATACCCTTACAAAAGAGCGTTGGGACCTTGGCAAACGACTCTTCTATGATCCCATATTGTCCGTCGACGGATCGATATCATGTTCTTCCTGCCACTTGCCCGAAAAGGCGTTTACGGATGGTAGGGTAGTAAGTCAGGGAGTTGGCGAAAGAGAGGGTAATCGTAACGCCCCGACGTTAGCGAATGTAGCCTATCATCCTTATCTAACCAGGGAGGGAGGGGTGCCTACGTTAGAAATGCAGATTCTGGTACCGGTGCAGGAACATGCAGAATTTGACTTCAATATCCTTCTCATAGCTGAACGTATGGCACAGGATAGTTCATACATAAAGGCGAGCTATGATGCTTATGGTCGTGCCCCTGATGCATTCGTGATCACGCGAGCGATCAGTTGTTTCGAGCGCACCCTTCTGAGTGGAAATAGCCGGTATGATCAGCATCTAAATGGAAATACCAAATCACTGAGTGAACTTGAAATCATGGGGAAGGAGCTATTTTTCAATGATCGGCTTGCATGCTCAACTTGTCATAGTGGTTTCAATTTTACGAACTATGCGTTTGAAAACAATGGTTTGTACGAAGAATATCCGGATGCGGGGCGATTTAGGTTGACCGGAGAGGAAACTGATGTTGCTTTGTTTAAAGTGCCGTCACTTCGCAATGTGGGTGTTACCGCACCGTATATGCATGATGGTTCGATTGCAAATCTGACAGAAGTTATTGAGCATTATAGTGCAGGTGGTAAAACGCATCTGCATAAAAGCTCATTAATAAAACCACTTTTTTTAACAATGGAAGAAAAATCTGCTTTGATAGCATTTCTCGAAACGCTGACAGATTACGATTTTTTAACGGATGCCAAGTTTAGCAAATAGTTTCTTTTCTCTTTCAGATGGTCATCATTTTATTATGAAATTAATAGGCTTCACACTCTTCATTGTTGCATCACTTTTGTTGGCTTGTGGCCCTGATGAAGGTCCTCGAGTCGAATTGGATCCCACATTGTATACATTTAATTTCGGTCAATTTCCGAACCCGAATCTTCCTGCTGATAATATACCTACCAATGCTGGTGTACGGTTAGGCAGAATGTTATTTTACGAAAAAGCGCTGTCAAAAGATGGCACTATGTCGTGTGCAGACTGTCATAAGCAACAGGACATGTTTTCAGACATCCGTCAGTTTAGTGTAGGTGTCGAACAATTACCGGGCAAAAGACAGGCTATGTCAATATTCAATCTGGCCTGGCATAAGAATGGAATGTTTTGGGATGGTCGTTCTCCTCGGGTACGAGACCAGGCACTCAAGCCGATACAGGATCCACTGGAGATGAATGAGACACTTGAAAATGCAGTCGCAAAATTGCAAGCTGATCAGAAATATCGTGATCAGTTTATAAGGGCTTTTGGAGAAGAGACGATTACTGCTGAACGAATGGGTTTAGCTATCGAGCAATTTGAATTT
>JAYUXX010000046.1:0-2266 GCA_043752765.1 Saprospiraceae bacterium
TTGTTTGGACATTGCAACTAATTGCAAAAAGCGAAAAGGTCAAAAGTATAAATAGAAGTCTTGTCATTGGTTTCTGTTCTTTGTTTAGCGAAGTGTCGTTCTACGCTTGCCCATAACTTGTTTATAACCCTGAAAAAATCAGGCTTATCCCACACTTTCCGGTGGTATAAGACTGACATTATCAGGGTTTATCAAATATACCACATTCATCATTTGATTCAAGTAGATCAATTCGAAGGGAGGTCCCTGAGCCTGCCGAAGGGAAGAAACAACAGAAACCCTACACATGAGTTCCGCTCGATTTTTTTTCCGTGAGATCCTACTATAAAAGCTGAAACAACCTCAAAAAAAATAGAGCGGGACTCTGCGTTGGGGTAGTGCCTTTTTCTTTCCTTCGGCAGGCTCAGGGACCATTCATGAATGGAATTTCATATTCACCTACATACGTTGCCAATAGTGTTTCATCCACCTTTACTCAATTTCGATCCGGAATGGGTTTGGTGGTTTTTTTCCAAACCTCATTTCCCGTGAGCATTCCGGTAGTGAGCCTGTCAACCATACCATGTGCATTTAACGAAAAGGACTTGGTCTTCATAGGATCATCTTCAAAAAAGAATTGATCCTGATCATAAGCATTCAGGATGAATGTTGGACCTCTACCTAATTGAGAAGTCAATACACCTCCGGAATCTGATATAATGTGTTGTTGATTTTTTTATCATTTACTACCACTAGATATTTTCGTGCTGAAATTTATCCAAATGATTTTCCAAGCCACCCAACCGAATGTTGTGCCTGGGCTTTATGTCTATTTCTGTAACATCAGATTTTTCAAACTCATTTTGCCACAAGGAATTTCATTTTTATTGATGCTATAAAAAATATCATGATCTTTAAAGGTAAACCCCGTTCGAAGTGGACCACTTTGGGAAATTTCGGTCATCTTTTTTTTCGCATAATAAAAATGATACCATAAGTCCCACCTGTACCTTGATAAGAAAAATCATAGTCCCTTGATTCAACCAGCTCATATCCATTTTCTGCCATGAGGTTTAATACTGCTGCAAAAGACGTTTTATTAGTTAAGGCAGCCGAATATTCAATTCCAGTTTTTAATTGCTCAGGTAAGTCTCCCAGATCAACTACAACTTTTAGCTTTTTGCCAAGTCCTTTGCCTTCAATTGTAATATACGCATAAGTGTAGTCCAGTAATTGATTTTTATAAGCTGTGTCTTTAATATTTTGTCCAGATGCAGCATTGAAAAAGGCAAGAATAAAAGTTAAGGCTAATAGTAATCTCATGTCATTCCATATTAATTTAGTTTGTGTCTATATTATGATAACTGGTTATCGTATGCTGGGATCCAATCTATAACAGTTCCATCGCAGTCTGGTGAATTGGGACAACAAATTAACTCATTACCACTTTGGTCTTTAAATACTTTGTAATGTCCGACATAAAAAACTGTGTCACAGTGTATACAACGCTTTTTGTCAATCACTTCGGGTATTTCTTCAAATGGATAATTTTTGTCAAGGTATTTTTGCTTATCGCTAATTATTAATTCTTTCATAATGTCAGCTTTGCTTGTATCATTTAAAAATACTGTAACCAAGATATTTGCTGCAACTGTCTGGGATAAAGGCAGTGGCGTTTCAAAGCAGTTGTTTTTAAGTCCAGTTAATATTTTTCAAGATATTGCTCTTTCTGGACACCACAATCCGCCATTGCATATATAAGCAATGTTAGAGGCAGATTTTTACTGTAGGATTTTTTCTAATTTGTTACTCAAACCCCTTTTATTCTTACGAATTGGCCTACTCACGTTAAGTAATGTAAAATCATGGTTTAGAAATAATATTTGCAGAATAGGTGGTACTGGTGTTTGCTTTTTTATGCGAAGATCCCGTTTCTGATTTGGTTTGCTGAAAATAGAAGTTTTTCTATAAATTTTAATGCTCTTTTCGGGTCTGTTGTTAGCCTCATCTATAATAGATGTTACTAAGGATCCATCAGGTCTAATTCTAAGAAAATGCGAATTATGTAACACCGGATCTCCTTTAAGAACTGTATCAACAATGTATTCATCGGATATATTCAATTGAAAAGCATCAACCGCATAGGCATTTGTATTATTTAAATAACCAGAAATTATATGGTCACTCCTAAGAACAATAGATTTTAGATTTTGTGAAAATACTGTGTCACAAATTATAATGGTCAATAAATTAACTATGATAAAAAGATTATTTTTATGCTTTAAAC
>JAYUXX010000047.1:0-2260 GCA_043752765.1 Saprospiraceae bacterium
GAAATTATTCCTACCAAAGGTCATCCTATTGTATTTGGTGGAAAGATAGTTGACCCGAGTGCCCCGACCATCCTTGTATATGGACATTATGATGTTCAACCTGCGGATCCACTAAATCTTTGGAATTCACCACCATTTGAACCTGTCATCAAAGACGAAAAAATATGGGCAAGAGGATCTTGTGATGACAAAGGACAACTTTACATGCATGTGAAGGCGATCGAGGCTATGATTGCTTGTGACTCCCTCCCTTGCAATGTAAAAGTCATGTTTGAAGGAGAAGAGGAGGTAGGCTCTGCAAATCTTGGTGACTTTTTGGTTTCTCATAAAAGCAGGCTGGGAGCTGATGTTATTCTTGTATCTGATACCAGCATTATTGCCAATGATGTGCCTTCTATAACCACCGGATTACGTGGGTTAAGTTACATGGAGGTTGAAGTGACGGGGCCTAACAAGGATCTTCACTCAGGTGTCTATGGAGGTGCAGTAGCTAATCCGTGTAACATACTTTGTTCGATGATTGCTTCACTCCATGACGATAATAGACATGTTACGATTCCCGGTTTTTATGACGACGTTGAGGATGTTTCAGCAGAAGAGAGGGGTCAGATGAATATGGCTCCATTTGATGAAAGTGGGTATAAAGCAGAGTTAGCTGTAGATGATGTGTTAGGCGAGAATGGATATACCACACTCGAAAGAACCTCCATCAGGCCTACTCTGGATGTAAATGGTATCTGGGGAGGATATATCGGAGAAGGTGCGAAGACTGTACTCCCCTCTAAAGCATCCGCAAAGATTAGCATGCGTCTAGTGCCTAATCAGGATCCCGATAGGATTTCTGAATTATTTTCCCGACACTTTATCAGTCTTGCGCCACGTTCAGTAAAGGTAAGAGTCACAGCTCATCACGGTGGCCAAGCTGCAGTCACGCCAACAGATACGATTGAATATAAAGCTGCCTCAAAAGCAATGCTCAAAAGTTTTGGTAAAGAGCCTCTGCCACAAAGGTCCGGAGGTAGTATTCCGATTGTGGCATTATTTGAATCTATATTGGGAATTAAAACGGTGTTATTGGGCTTTGGACTTGACTCGGATGATATTCACTCACCGAATGAGCATTTTGGCTTATTCAATTTTTATAAGGGGATTGAAACGATTCCTTATTATTTTATGTATTATTCTGAAATGAAAAAATAATGAAAACATTAATTTCCTTTTTATTCTTTAGTACGCTTATCTCGATTTCTGCCGGAGCGCAACAAATTAATACACTTAATGACAGTTTGTCTTATAGCCTGGGGGTATTAATCGGAAAGAACCTTGTGCAGGGAGGATATGAAAATATCAATATGGATATCTTCGTAAATGCGATGAAATCTTCAATGAAAAATGAATCAACTCTTATATCACCAGCCGAATGTGAACAGTATGTTCAAAAAGGCGCAGCCAAACAAAAGATGAAACAAAGTGAACCCACCAGATTAGCTGGAGAGGAATTTCTTGCGAACAACAAAAAGAGAAGTGGAGTCATTTCTCTAGATAATGGTCTTCAATATGAAGTAATTAAAATGGGCGATGGTGCCAAACCAAAAGCCACAGATGAGGTGATTGTACATTATCACGGAACACGTATTGATGGTCTTGTTTTTGATAGTTCCGTTGATCGCGGTGAAACAATTTCATTTCCACTCAATCGGGTAATCACTGGTTGGACCGAGATCCTGCAATTGATGCCGATAGGTTCTAAATGGAAGGTTTATATTCCTTACCAGATGGCCTATGGGGACAGAGCCGCAGGAGCAAATATTCCTCCATACTCGGCACTCATATTCGAGATCGAGTTGTTTGGGATCAAATAACTACAATACAATTTCAATGTAATGCTGGAGATTGACATTCTCGTGGTAGTCCCAGGGCTCCTCGATGGACCATTCTCTCATTCAATTCTTGCTCGTGCTGCAGAGAAAAAACTGCTTCATGTCCGCGTCATTGATCTGCGTGAGTTTGGAATTGGTCAGCACAAACAAATCGATGACTACGCGTTTGGGGGTGGTGCTGGTATGGTGTTGATGGCTCAACCACTTGCTGAAGCAATACGGAAATTGCAGGGAGAGAATAGCTACGATGAAATTATCTATCTCACACCTGATGGCCAAACGCTAAATCAATCCATGGCCAATCATCTTTCTTTGAAGTCAAAACTTTTGTTGATTTGTGGTCATTACAAAGGTATTGATGAGCGAATACGTGATCGTTT
>JAYUXX010000048.1:0-2256 GCA_043752765.1 Saprospiraceae bacterium
CCGTATGTAGCTGGAATTATAAACTGGTCAACAATGGATTCAGGTATTCGAATTAATTCCTGCTTAATGGGATCATATCCTGCACCTAACTGTGTAAGGCCATTATAATCACCAAGCCAAAGGCCTTTTGCTTTGACATAGACTTTGCGTCCCACAGGAAATGTATTGTGCAAATCAGACATCTCGATCCTGATCTCAATTCCACCTGTAGAATCTGAGATCACCAGTTGTTTAAAGAAATTTCCTGCTTCATCATCTGATATCACAAGCGCGGATAGGATGACGTCATCTGTAATTTCTTCATATTGGCCTAATACATGTCTTGACTTGAGTTCTGCAATAGTTGTGTTGGCTGGAAGATTAGGATCAAAACCACCTGCAGGCGGAGTATCAAAATCAAGGTCTACACAAGCAATCGGACTGACGAATAATAACATCACCAGCAGGAAATATGAGAACACTGATAGACTTGATTTGAACATATTGTGATTTTTATCGGAATGGTAAGAAAAGATTGACATTTTATATTCTTTAAACTGGTGATTTAAAAACTCATGCCTGCCTGAATAAAGTAATTCAAACCTTGCATGTATGAATAACGAGTTGGAAATCGGTTGGGGTCTCTTGTAGCATAATCAAACCGGTATTGTTCATATCCGCCATTTGTAAAATCTGTATTATTCAGAAGATTAGTGACGCCTATGTTGAGGGACAAAATGATACGCTCTTTCGGTCGTTTGATGAGCCATGATTTGTAAAAAGAAGCATCAACGGTCCATGCCGGATCGGTTTTCTCTTGCTGCAATATATTTGTCCATTGCTCACTTCCCTGTTCTACCAATTCAACAGCCTGTACAGTTCGTCTTAATGGATTAAAATTGATCCAGTTGTTCTCATACCGATTCGCATTGAGATAGAGTGTCCAAAATTTCTTTGAACGGTAGGTAAGCCCTGCGGTATACGCACTCTGAGGAGTTCCTGAAACGTACAGATTCTTAGCATAGATGGTAATATTCTCTTGCAAAACAGAACCGTCATTATCCTGTGTAATTGTTGCATTTGGGCGGGAGGTATAAATATACTGGCCTACGCTGGCAGCTGCATGGATAGAAAGGCTTGGAATTAATTTATACTCAACAGCTCCTTCAATACCCGTATATTTTTTATCAATTCCAGTTAAGCTAAAATTGACAAATGTATTTAGATCATCATGGTAAAAACTGGTTGATTCAATACCATTTTGCGTGGTCAGATAAAAACCGGATACAGCAAACTTAATTGTTGGTGCACGAAGATCATATCGGATCTCCCCTAGTTTAATCTGTTCAGCTTCCAGGCCGGCTACCACATTGTCACGAGTCCTTGGGGATACATACGCATTTCGAAAAGTTGGTGCCATCTCGGCGACCATACCGGATATAGTTAGGTAGTTACGACCATCAAATTTATATCTCACTAATGCTTTACCTGAGGGAAGAAAGAAATTATTCTTTTCGCTTTCGCCAAAAGAATTATCCGGAAATTTTCCATTCCGGGTTTGTCCAACTCTCCAGTAGGTTTGATTCTTTGCAGATCCAGCCAGGGCTATTTCAAATTTACGTGTATCAAGTTTATACGAAAACCATAGTGATTGTTGACGAACTTTTGATTCATAGTCATATCCAAATTGATCACCCTCATAAATGATTCTGTTGGGACGAAGCAAATCATTTTGTTGCGCATCCACATTGCCGGGAAAATCCTGGGCTGCAAATTTGTCCCAATCGATATAAAATTCACCACCTAATAAATCTGCGAGTACTTTATAATTTCTTGTATCCTGCATCACAACATTGAGACCTGCAGTTAACTGGCTTGTAGTTGAAAGTAAATATTGCAGGACTACATTTCCACTTTTTTTATCTACAGCACTTCGACGCTCTTCCATCACATAGTGAGCTAATCTTCCTGTTAGATCATTTCCTTCAATGCCATCGACATCTTCAACTGTGAACTGACTGTTGAGATTTGTTTCGTAAAGATTGTCCCATTGAATCTGCCTTAATGATTCGTCGGAAGTAAGCAAATCGCGAACTTCTCCGGCAAGTGTCGCGTCGGTGACATAACTCGGCAAACGTCTGTAATAATCGGGACGTGGATCATTTGCGTAAATCCAGTCCAGCGCTTCTACCCCACTCTTCCCGGTTTGATAACCCAATGCAGTAGATAGATTTAATTTATCGCTGATGATCCAATCATGGGTGAACATGAATAGTG
>JAYUXX010000049.1:0-2255 GCA_043752765.1 Saprospiraceae bacterium
TTTGGCGCCACCGAATATCATGGATAGTGTCATCATTCATGAATTAGCACACCTGAAAGAAATGAATCATGGAGATCGTTTTTGGAAATGGGTAGAGAAAGGGGATCCGGAATATCTCAAGCATGAAGTTTGGTTGAAGAAATATGGCGACAAACTGGATTTTTGATTTTCGATTTTGGATTTTAGATTTTGGATTGACGATTTTTGCCCCTTCACTTGACTTTTCGGACTGCGTCCTCGAGAGCTAAGTATCTCCCCTGTGTTTCTTCTTTGATTCATTTCGCTTCACTACATATCATTTATCCGAAAACCCCGGGGTTAAGCGTTTTTCCATTTTGGATTTTTGATTTACGATTTAAGGTTTATTTGGCGGGATTAGTAGTCCTTTAACGCTTCCTTAAATTCAAAGCGTAATCATTCCTCTACCTTTACTATATAATGTACATAGAAATAGAAAGTCTTGTCAATCGTATAAGCGATAAGCTTACTGAATATAAATTGGCGGGGAAAAAAGCATTTGTCAGTTCATCCTTTCAATCACATAGTCTTCCTTTACTTCACCTGATCAGCAGATTTGATCGAGATATACCCGTTTATTTTCTCAATACGGGTTTTCATTTTCCTGAAACCATAGCCTTCAGATATCAGATCCAGGAACTTATGGGACTTACCATTATCGACGCAGTGTCTCCGGTTTCAAAAACGGGTCAGCGAGATGAGCAGGGAAAATTCTTCTTTGTAAATAATCCGGATCATTGTTGTTATCTCAATAAAGTACTCCCCATGGAACCTGTAGTTGAGAAACATGATATCTGGATCAATGGTGTGCGCCGTGACCAGACAAAGTTCAGATCACAATTACATGAGGAAGAAATGATGGGCGATGGAAAACTTCGGTATCATCCAATGCTCGACTGGACATCAAAAATGATCTGGGAGTATCGAAAGGAATATAATTTACCTGAACATCCTCTAGAAGCTCTGGGATATTTAAGTGTAGGATGTTTGCCGTGTACAAGATCCATATTGGAATCGGGTGATGGAAGACAAGGGAGATGGGCCGGCAGCGCGAAAGATGAATGCGGTATACAGACTGAATTTGTTTCTGTGGATAAACAAAAGGAGTAGTCTTCATCATTACCATTAGAAACAGGAAGAAAATATAAATTCTTTTGTGTGGAATATTATTTCATCAGGCAATGCATTCTTCATGAACATCTAATTTTCAGACATCAAAAACATATCTGCCAGTCAAAGTTTTATATTATTGAATAGAGTCTTTTAGAATAGTTGTATCCTTTGGAAGCACTTTAAAAATACTGGTTTTAATATCATAATCATACCACTCATCAATGAGTTCCAAGGAATATTTGTCCGGGTTTTCTATTTCCGTCCCGGGAACAACTTTCACTGCATATTTAGTCCCCGGATGAATTGATCGAGAATGCCTTGCCGTAACTCCTGGCGGCAAATAACCAAATCGTTCTTCTGAAACAGCATAAATTATGGGAATTGTGGCCGTAAATTCATCTTGTTCTAACAATTTATTATCCAGCATATATCTAATGGTCTTTTTTGACGATTCGATGGATCGTACATAAGACATATCATTATCGTAATTAAATTTATCTGAGATCATATAAAAATTAAAAGACATGAAAGTCATAATGCACATAAAGGCTACGGCCAGGATTATTTGTTTTTGGATAATAAAATAAAAAAGAAGGAATGATACTAATGCACATAACATCGGGAGGATCGGAAGGACATATCTGTGGCCGAAGAATGTAGTAGTGCAAAAAACAAGATATATCCCTGAAGAAAATAAGGCAGAATAATATCTATTAGAAAAATCCGGCAATATAATTTTGATATTTCCTGCTTTACGCAATATTCCAATAATGATCGACAGAAATATAATGGACGGCCAGGTAAACCGACCTTCCTGCCAAAAAAGGAAGATCCCGAAAGTTTTGAGATTTTCGACAATTGCAACAAGGCTAAAGTTGAACCCTCCTGTATGGTAAGGAAATAAAAACCAACCTAGGGTAAGCTTTTGTTTTATCAAAAAAATACCAAATGTCAACAATGGTATAAACCAGAGGAATAATTTCCATGTTGTTGTTTTCCTGATACTGAATGTCTCCCATACCAATAGAGACCCGATCCATATTATTGCTGGCTCTTTTATTAGCACAGCAGCTGAGCCAGCAATTATATATAACCCATAATTTCTTTGAATAAAAGCCCAAGTC
>JAYUXX010000050.1:0-2254 GCA_043752765.1 Saprospiraceae bacterium
GTGCCCATCGACGAGAACCGGATAAACTCATAGCCCATCCTGATGGCAACAAACCAGTAGAATACGTTCCTGTAATACGGTTTCTATAATTGCGATTGGTCACTGCATAGCTAACCCGCTTCTGCCTTCGCTGGGATGCTGCTCTCAAGTCTGTATTAAATGTACTGGCTACTCCCCCAAATCCCCACTCGGCAATTTCTGCACCTATAACTTCTTTGTCCTGGCGCATAACATCATTGAGACCTCCCCAATTGCTAAAATAAATTCCTCCTGATTCCAAATCATTGATGGGAAGATTATTTAGATATCCCTCGCTGTATTCAGATTCAAGCCCGCGGCGGCGAAATCTGGCAGGGCTAAAAGTATAGCTTGAAAAACGGCCAAAAAGATCATCACCGGATTGCAATAAACCTGATATGTTAGCATCCTGCTGGTCATCTCCTTCTTCCAGTGTGATAGAAGGCAACTCCACTTCATCAACTATGGAGGAGGTGGATTGAAAAGCGATCGAACCAAGGTCCATATCATCAGAGGCCTTTTCAATACTGTTAAATTCGTAAGATTCACCGTTCAGGTCAAAAAATAATTTGATTGACGAACCGGTTGTCTGACGGATTCTAAATCTTCCATCCTGATCTGTTAAAACTTCGTCCGGATATAAGGAGCGAACGGTAACGCCCGGCATTGAAGCGCCGGAAATCTCATCGATAATGATTCCCCGGAGGATCGACTGAGTATAGGAAATAGTGGAATACGATGCCAGGAACAGGCATATCAGAAGGCTACGTAACATGGCGCAAAGGTAACTTTCTATGTTTATAATTCTATTCCCCACCCAGGAAGAATGTCATAGACTAAAGGATAATGTTTGGTTAATTGACCAATTGCTTTTCTTTAGACCAATTTTTTCAACAAACTTCGCGTAATGAAATATTTTCTGGTCACTACTCTTTGTATTTTAAATACGCTTGGCCTTTCTGCGCAGAAAGAGTTCACAGTAGCTTGTATTGCATTTTACAATTTAGAGAACCTGTTTGACACCATTGATAGTCCGGATACAGATGATTTTGAATTCACACCGGGTGGTCCTAATTTATATACATGGGAAGTGTATCAGGACAAGCTTAGTAAACTCTCCAGAGTCATAAGTGAAGTGGGCACGGAATTTACTCCCGATGGTCCCGCCATACTAGGTGTTTCGGAGATTGAAAATCGAGGAGTTCTCGAGGATCTGGTGAAACATCCGTTGCTAGCCAAAAGGAATTATCATATTATCCACAATGATTCAAAGGATGGAAGAGGCGTCGATGTAGGGTTTTTATATCAACCAAAATATTTTACTCCGGACACACTTTTAGTATATCCTTTACTTACCAGCGAAGAGGGTGAAGAGGTAAGGTATTCGCGCGACATATTGATCGCGGTAGGTAAATTAAATGGGGAAAAGGTTGCTCTGAGCGTAAACCATTGGCCTTCCAGACGTGGTGGAGAACAGAATACTGCTCACTTGCGAAATGCAGCGGCAGTCATCAACAGACACGTGTTGGATAGTCTGTATACATATGGTGGCATCGAAAAAGCAATTGTAATGGGAGATCTGAATGATGATCCTGTAAACGACAGCGTTCGCAAATTTTTGAAATCTGGCAGGACAATGGATAAGCTGGCACATGATGAAATGTATAATCCTATGGAAGATTTTTATCGAAAGGGACTAGGTACTACGGCTTACCAGGATGCATGGAGTTTATTCGATCAAATCATCCTCAGTGAAAAACTAACAAATGATCAAAAAGGGTTTCATTTCTATAAAGCTGGTATTCATAATCCTGCTTACATGACGCAAAAAACAGGAAACTTCAAAGGTTATCCAATGCGAACCTATGCAAACGGAGTTTATGTGGGTGGGTATAGCGATCACTTTCCTGTCTACGTTCTGGTGATCAAAGAAAAAGTATGAAAGAACCTTTGGTGCTGGATACTACTTTTCAGGAAATCCTCGATCAATTAGACCAACACCATCAACATTTTTTTATAACCGGAAAGGCCGGGACCGGAAAGTCAACCTTACTACAGCTTTACAGGAAGACTACACACAAAAAAGTTGTCGTCCTATCTCCAACAGGCATTTCTGCTTTGAATGTTCAGGGTCAAACAATCCATTCTTTTTTTCAGTTTGCACCGAAATTGCTAGTAGCAAATGAATTATTCGTTGTGCGAAGATTGGTCAACCTGATGAAGGCAGTGGAAGTCA
>JAYUXX010000051.1:0-5646 GCA_043752765.1 Saprospiraceae bacterium
TTTATGCTATTGACGAGCGTCAGGCTCACACTCTTTGTATTTGTTTTGATCTTATTTACTGTTTTTATTGTGGGCCGCATTAGTCGTAATCTTAAGCGACAATCCAAGGATGTTCAAAACCAATTATCAGATCTTGTCACGCATGTCGAAGAAAGTTTGAATGGGATGAGGATTGTACAGGCCTTTAATGCACAGGATTACCAACGTTCGAGATTTGGAAATATGAATGACCGATACAGGAAGCTGCTTACGAAAATCATGTATCGTCGTGATCTTTCATCACCGCTTTCAGAAATATTGGGTATTACGATTGTTTCTACATTATTATGGTATGGTGCGCATCTGGTATTCAGAGATGAGATGAAACCGGAAACTTTTTTTGCTTTCCTGTATGCATTTTTTAATGTCATTGCACCCTCCAAAGCTTTTTCATCTGCGTACTATCATATTCAAAAAGGTTTGGCAGCGGTGGATAGGGTAAATGAAGTGATCGACAATACGGAAGAGATCAATCAGGTTGCACATCCTACACCTATACATTCCTTCCATAGTGAAATCAGTTTAGAGAATGTTGGATTTAAATACAATGAAGATGGGGACTGGGTTTTAAAAAACATTAACCTCGTTATTCCCAAAGGACAAATTGTAGCTATCGTAGGATCGAGTGGTACCGGCAAATCAACACTCGCAGATCTTATTCCACGATTTCATGATGTTTCGCAAGGAAGTATCAAAGTTGATGGAGTTGATATAAGGGAATATGATCTAAAACAATTGCGTAGCCTGATGGGTATTGTCAACCAGGATCCCGTATTATTTCATGATACTATTTTTAACAATATTGCTTTTGGAAAACCACATGCATCGAAAGAAGAAGTTGTTGAAGTAGCGAAGATTGCTCAGATCCATGAGTTTATTATGAATACACCGAATGGGTATGATACGATCGTAGGTGATCGGGGGAGTACACTGAGTGGCGGAGAAAGACAGCGTATGACGCTCGCCAGGGCTTTGTTATTGAATCCGCCTATCTTAATCCTGGATGAGGCCACAGCTTCGCTTGATTCCAAATCAGAACGTCTTGTTCAGGAAGCATTAAGTAAAATTATGGAGGGGCGGACTTCTATTGTGATTGCGCATCGTCTATCTACTGTCCAACATGCAGACCAGATCATTGTTATACAGGATGGACAGATCGTCGAATATGGCGATCATACGTCGCTTATGAACCGTCAGGGAGAGTATTATAAGTTTGTAGGACTTCAATGGATGCAATGATCAGAACACTACTAACCTTTTGCGGATTATGTCTTGGGCTGCTGGTATCAGGTCAGCAAATGAACTGGACGAGGTTTGCAGAGGACACGATTTATTATGCGAATGAATATTTGCCTGACCATGTTGTGGTCACACCTCCCGGACCGGGGCAGATCTGGGACTTCAGGTCGTTACGTGCGCCATATGCTATTAGCCGCCGAGTGTTGGTAACAGGTGAAAGGGATAATGTTACATATGGTCAGCTTGTGAATGGAAAACAGCCGCAGGCAATTCTTGAATTGAGAGGGAAAACTTCAAAAATCGTACAGATCATCGAAGACAATCCAATCTGTCCATCGCGGCGATTAACGTTTGTGATGTCACCTGCCAAAAAACCTTTTTTTACCGGGATACTCGGAGGATATTCTTCTTACAGAGGAAAAATGCTGGCTGTGTTTTCCTGGCCAAGGGACATGAATTGTAAATGGACTCCCGCCGAAATACCTGATTCTTGTCGTATCACTTTTACCATTGTCGAAGATATTGTTGTAGATGCAGAGGGAACACTTTATATGCCAACAGAAGTAACTCCTGTGTATCGGCAACAAGTGAATGAAAAGCGAACTATTAAAGTTGAAATAAAAAAAGGATTGATCTGGAGGGATGTAACGAGTCAGGTCCCGGGACTACAATTGATCACCTATAGTGAGTTAATGCGTTTTGTTTCATCTGATTCAGGCATTACGATGGCAGACATTCAAATCAAGAATGACATGATGCCTGTGAGTGTGGAATTTAAAACGCATCCTATGGTAACGCGTATTCTCTCTGAAGAGCCTTATCGTCCGGATATTTTTGCCTATCCGAATCCTAGCTTTGATGTGGTACGCTTTCAAATGTCGGATCTGTTATACGGTCGTTATAAGCTTAAGATCTTCAACATACTCGGTGTGCCTGTCAGAGAAGTGGATATCGAGGTTGATGATGCACGCAAGACAATTTCGCTTGATCTCAGTGATCTTCAGAGAGGAACATACCTCTATCGGTTGACCGATGGTTTTGGCAGGACGATAAAAACGAAAAGGGTAGTGCTGATCCAATCTTAGATTGTAAGCTACTGATGTCGAACTCCGCGAATGCTCCTTCTTTATCATGGAATGATTTCACACAAGGTCCCATTGAAAAAATAGATCTGGATTGGCAAGGATCTGAAGTATTTATTAAACGCCTGGATTTAATTCAGTCATGGGCAAGCGGAAATAAATATTACAAATTAAAACACAACATTGCTGATGCACTTGCGAAGAGTGTACCTATGCTTGTCAGTAAAGGTGGTATGTTCAGTAATCATCTGGAAGCTTTTGCTAAAGCTTGTTTTCATTTCAACCTTAAATGTATTTGTATGGTCAGGAGTTATAATCCTGATGAACAAAACCCGAGCATTCAAAATTTGCGATCGTATAATGCGGAGATCCATTATTTAAATCCGACTGCATATAATGCTTTCGATGCATTGCAATCAGAGAGTTTGTTTCCGGAAGCACTTTTTATCCCGGAAGGTGGGGGGGATGAAAATGGTATTCGAGGTGCGGCTGAATTGGGGAAAGAAATCGAAAATTTTAATGCAGACTATTTGATCATAGCCGGGGGTACCATGAGTACTGCGGCAGGTTTACTATCAGTTTCTCCTAAGCGTACAAAGGTTATAATTGTTGCTGGGTGGAAAGGATGCAAGCGGGAATATGTTGAAGAGGTGTTGCGCAATTATCATATACATCCGACTTGTGAATGGGATTTGTGGTCTGATCATCACTTTGGAGGATTTGGAAAATACGACGAACGATTGCGTGATTTTATGTATTCATTCTCAAAAGAGACATTGATACCTCTTGATCCGGTTTATACAGGAAAGATGATGTTTGGAATTAGAGAGAAAATTCGGGAAGGATATTTTATAGCAGGTTCAAGGATTCTTGCAATTCATACGGGTGGTCTTCAGGGGATTGCGGGATTTCAATATCGGGATCCGGGAGTGTGGAATGATTATGCGGGAATTATTTCGCACGGAGCACACTGAGTTCACGGAGATGGTTTCGCACGGAGCACACGGAGCATACGGAGGTAAGTTCGCACGGAGCACACTCAATTTGCAAATATTGCCGTTGTTGGGAGTTTGCTCCAACAACCAAAGAAATACCAGAGTGGAATCCCGTTAGCTGCAGGAGCAAACTCTCCCGCATCATGACATTAAATCATGGCGGGATCTTCGAAAACTTGACATGCAGCGGCGATTGGAGGAGTATACGAGATGGTTTCGGACGGAGTACACGTAACACACGGAGGTAGATTCGCACGGAGCACACGGAGATAATTTCGCACGGAGAAACACGGAGGTAGGTTCGCACGGAGTACACGGAGATTACAATTTCACAATCTTATCCATTTCTCAATGATATGCGGATAATGAAAGTGTTCAAGAGCTAATACTTTACGACCAATATCCTCAGCTGAATCTGTAACAGAAAGAGCAACTTTTTCCTGAAATATAATATCCCCCTCATCATAATGCTCATTGACTTCGTGGATCGTGATACCGGAAACTAAATCACCGGCGGCTTTTACTTGTTGGTGAACGAAAGAGCCATACATTCCTTTACCACCATATTTAGGGAGGAGTGCGGGATGAATGTTCAGAATTCGCCCACGGTACACCATTATGAGTAGTGAGGGTAGAAGTAGAAGAAATCCTGCCAGGATGATGTAATCTATTTCTCTAGATTGTATAATAGGGGACAGGTGCGAAGCTTCCTTCCATTTCAATTTGGGGACAACTATACTTTCGATACCATTATCAGCTGCAACCTGTAACACGCCCGCATGCTTTCGATTTGACACAATGAGGCGAACGTCTATGTGAGGATGATTCTTAAAGTATTTGCAGATCTGGGCAGCATTACTTCCGGCACCGGAAGCAAAAATGGCAAGTTGGATTTTACCATTTGTCATTGTTCTTAATTATATTTTCTACAGAAAGGAACCTGGATGACAGGTTCAATTTCTACCCGCGGATGGCACTATACTTTCCACTATTCGAAGGATCGAGTTTACGCATGATATCATACACAGCCGTCTTTTGTGAACGATCTGCATTCTTCATGATATCTACGATCTCATCACTCTTGGCAGTAACAAACATAAGTACCCCTATACTATTTGGATATGAGGTGTTTGTTTTGTCTACTTCTTTGAGTGCATCCAACATCGTAACAAGCGCTAATCCTGTATTTGAATGAAGCACATCTAAACTTTTGCGATGATAGTTGTACCAGGCTTCATTAAAGGATTTAAATCTTGAATTCATATAATTTTCAAGTATCCAGTACCGGGTAGTCTTTCGGCTAAGTGCAGTCCATCCTTTATCCTGCTCAGCAACTCCAGGTGGTATCTGATTAATGATCGTCTGAGCTCTTTGAAAAAACGGATCACCACCACCTGAAGCAAAACTTTCCGCATCAAGACCAAGTATCACATGTACATAATATGTGAACACGGCAGAAAGGTTATCCTTAAAAAATTCAGTAGAGTTTTCGATCGGTTGAAATTCCTGATATGTAAAAATGACATCACGATCAACGTGATTGATCAATACAGTTTTATATTCAGAACCATAAACGGGTCGGATTGCTTTTATCGCGATATCTGCTTTATACGTATTCTGACCCATCTCTGTAGTGATGTTCACCTGGAAATTACACTCAATACGTTCGTGTTGTTTGTAATCATCGTCTGTCCATCTTTCCTGATTGAGGAACTCCTGCAAGTCTCGTTCCAGCGTTTTAAAAACATTCGGATCAGCTTCCTGCAATTTTGGGATACTGACAGAAACTACAGAGTTTAATTCTTGCGCCTGAATCCTGGAGATGTAAGTAATCATCATCAAGGTCAGAAGTATAAAAAGGTATTTAATTTTTAGCATCAGGATGGATCATTTTAGAGATGGCCCCTACGATATCACGGGCTACATCTTTTTTAGATTTTAACTCAAAGTTCTCCCGTTTATTGTCCGGGAAGAGAAATGTCACCTTGTTGGTATCATGTCCAAAAGCAGCCCCGGCATCTTTAGGATTGTTAAGGATGATCATATCCAGGTTCTTCTTTTTCATTTTCTCTGCCGCATTCATCTCACCATTTTCGGTTTCAAGGGCAAAACCTACAAGTATCTGATCCTGACGTTTTTGACTTCCCAGAGTAGCAGCAATGTCAGGAGTACGAATCAGGTCAAGCGTAAGTGAATTTTCGTCCTTTTTTATTTTTTCAGTAGCTATAACGGCTGGTTTATAATCCGCGACGGCTGCTGCGAGGATCGTAATATCTGCATTGGCAAAATGT
>JAYUXX010000052.1:0-2244 GCA_043752765.1 Saprospiraceae bacterium
GTAAATGTAATTTCACTTTTATTATAATCCATTATATAGTCAGCATCCTCCCCCCGGATCAATAATTGTCCGTCGATAAATACTTTCTCGGAACCGGCTAAAACAATTATAAATAATTCACCGTTTTCTCCGCGCAACGGATAAGGTCCTTGATTTCCTTCTGAAGCAAGAATAGTTTGACGAGTAAATTTGCCACGCGAAACAGCTGCCGCACCCTTAATATTCCATGGTTCTTTATTATTATTTCCGGAATAGGAATATTGTGCACCTTTTAATTTTCGATTATAGCGCATAAAATATCCCACAGGATTTACTGCATCAAAGTCCCCCGCAAGAATTGCATGCTGATCTTTTTTTATTTCAATATAAACTTTATCAAATTCCTGGATTTGACGGGTAGTTCCATCAGGTTGTATAGGAAGATTATTATCCGTTATCGCTGCTTTTATTTCATAGCCATCGCCGATCTGTCCACCTAATTGTAAATTTAACTCAGAATCAAAAACAAGACTTTGGTTATTACCCAACGAAAACCCCCTGGTCAAAGCTCCATCATAGGCCAGGCCGGAAGACTCGATTAATTCCTCACGAGGTGTTGTTAAGATGGGATTGTAATACACGTCACCTTCTGCGATCCTTATCTGGCTTGAATCCCACAACGTGATCGGTGCGTGAAATGAATAAGGTAATGCCTCAAAGAATACGATTACACTATCAGAAAGAATTTGGGAAGTCAACCATGTCGGAACGATTTTATTATCAATTAAACTAAAGTCTACATCAACGATTAACTCATTTGCCTTCCAATAAATTGTTCCTGGTATGATCGTGCCCGGCCATGTAATAATTGTATCCTTGTTAGCTTTAATTGTAACATTAATTTGTGAATTCGTATTAAATTCTTGTCCATAACAATTACCAGGAGTAATAAAATTAATTACAATTAAAATAATAAATAAATGAAATGATTGGGTACGCCAAATCAATGTTATTGCATTTAACAGAATATTAATTTCAGTAATCAATCTAATTATTTTAAATTGAAAATTGTTCATGTATCGTCAGGTATGTCAAACCATCATCAATATGATTCGTTTCTCTTCCAGCGCTTGTGTGTCCATAGCCATTCAGTTCGCTGCAGCATTATGTTTTGCTCAAGTGCATTTGCGTACAGTCTGGTTATTTCTCCCGGTGGTAATGCATAATTCCCGTCAGTGATCAAGTCGAATTTTAATTGATAATGTCCATTTGGTGTGGAGATACTATTCAGATATACGACAGGCATTTGAAATTTAAGTGCCAGCGTTTCAGGTCCGCTAACAAAAGCAGTATTCTTTTTGAGAAAAGTCGTCCAGATAATTCCCTGGTCATTACCGGGATTTTGGTCAGCGATCATCAGGATCAGCACCGGCTTTCTTTTTATTAATCGGATCAATTCACTCATTTTACTTACTTCCACGAGATGGTCTACCGTAGTACTACGCCGCCTCAGCATAAATTGATTGATGCTTTTGGACTTGATTTCTTTATACAGTGCACATACATGACCGGGATACTGCATTCCCAGGTACAATCCAGCCCATTCCCAATTCCCGATATGGCCCATCGTTACGATGACACTTTTCCCCTCCCGAAGCCAGTTATTTATGGATGGGAAAAGTTCTATTGACATTTTTGTAGAGAGGAGGCTTTTTGATGGTTTGGAAATAACCTGTCTCAGAATCATAGCCAGGAAACGATAATTTCCCTCAATGTCTGTCCATAACTCCCGCTCAGATGCATAAGCGAAGGAAGATGACAGGTTTTTTCGGATCACATTAATTCGATACCTTGCCACATCCCGCAAAATAAAGACAAGGACCCTTTCAAGAAATCTTAGGAATATTGGCATCCCCAAAGATATCCCGTCTCTGATAAGGGTTGTGAGCTGACATTTTCTGTGGAATAAGGATCTGAAGGGTGGTACGATAATTGAGGCATATTAGACAGACATTATGACTTTAAACGGTAATGGGCATATTTCTATTTTTTTGACAGATGATCATGCACTGTATCTGGATACCCTTGTAACCGCACTTGGCTGTCAGACCATTCTGCCTTTGAATATATTGGGTACAGCACGTAATGGGGAAGAACTTCTCATCAAACTCCAAACCGTCAATCCGGATATACTACTCCTCGATCTTAATATGCCGGTAATGAACGGTCTGGATGCCATCCCGACACTAAAAGAAGATTTCCCGG